>NZ_JACJFI010000637.1 GCF_014164505.1 Shewanella sp. SG41-4
TTCCAGAGTCTACATAATGACTAAAAACATCAATGACTAATTGGTTAATTTGTTCTTGAGTGTGTTTATCGTGTTCTTCTAGTGATTTTTCCCAACTAGGAAAAATAAAAAACGGTAGCAAGTCAAAGCTATTACTATTTAATTCTTTCATCTGCAAAACATAGAATGCAGCCTTTACTATATTGATATATATATACTTTTCTTCAACTCTATCACGTTCAAAGTATGGCAGTACTGGATCAGGAATCAATACTGTATCTGCAAACAAAATTGACCTTTTAGTTGCATTCAGCTGAGTTTCGTAGAAACGAGAACTTCCACCAAGAACCAACTTACAAGCATTCAACTCTTGAGCAAACTGAAAGGCACCTGAGCCATATGTTGAGTATAGTGCTCGTAGATTAGCTTCTAAGTCAGCAAAATGGTTCTTTCCGTTCTCCATCTTGTGGGCACTAGCTTTCATTGCTTGATGGACAGAAATAAATGAATCGAAAGTCGTAGCGCACTGACCAACCACATTTATGAAAAATTCAGACAACGTATCTAGATACATTGTCTGATACTTGTAAAGTTCTTTTGTGTCCACATACCCTCCCAAAATATAACGTCTTAGTATTTATGCGCTGCACTGTTTGCCAATGCCTGTTGTTAAAGTGTGCGAAGCATTTTCTCGTAAAATTCAAATGAAAAGAATTTGCTACCTGGAATCGTTGTAGATCGTATCCAATAAACTTCCGGGGGAAACTCTGTTGCACACTTCACACGACCTGTTATCTAAATATTTCAAGCATGTACACTTTCATCTTACTGAATTTACATCTCTTTTTATTCTCACTCAATAGTAAACCACGAACTGATTGCACATAATTTAGAGATGATCCGCACAAAACCAATAATACTGTATAAAAACACAAAAACTGGTTAACTAAGATGTTGTCGCTAAACAGAAACACTGGTAAGGCCTGAGACTTACCAAGGTTTTCTGTATTCAGGAATAGAATTTGTCAGCCCTGCCATCTAAAAAGTCAATCTTTCCTTTGCGAGACACTCATATTCTTCATAAATATCTCTAACTCTTTAAGTTTGTATATCTGGAAATCAAGTACCTGATACTAGAAAGCTAAATCACAATGTCGGATAAGGAAAAGTATGCTTGCTAATCGGATATGAAGTAACGCCTCAAACACCTGC
>NZ_JACJFI010000638.1 GCF_014164505.1 Shewanella sp. SG41-4
CTCTCTAAAAATAAACGTAAGTCCAATTTCAATTTTATCGATGCTGATTTATTTTTATTGTATCCATCATTTACTATTCAGACGTTTCTCTTGATCTAAATCAACGCTCACCATCGTAAATCGATTCATTATATTAGCTGACCATAATGCTATTGATGTCGAGGTCGGAATGTCAGATGCTAAATTCATTTTAGTCCTAAAATCCTGCATTACTATGGGGTTAAGCTTAATTTTGTTAGGCATTTATTGTCATAACTATAGTGAAACGATTCAGATGATGGGCGTCGATGGGATCATTGTGAGTGCGATGTGTGTAGCTTTTGGCATGGCATTGTCGCTACCGACAAAAATGTACCTTACTTTTATGTTGGTTAAGCGTGAAGCAGAAAAAACACCATAATCTCATTGTGACAGGTTCGTTGTAAGACGATCGTTAATGTTTACACCAACAATATTTCATTTCAGATAGAATGTTATTCCCGCCAAGAACACGACACTAAGCCGCTTTTTAATGACGACAAATCGTCTCATTGTCTTTATTTTCTATTAACTAATCAGTTGTAATAATACTTAAACCAACAGTCATCATAATAAATATACCTTGGTTAAAATAATAATCTAATACTTAATGGTGATGTTATTTAGCAACTGATTATTAAGGGGTTTTTTATAATTTCATAGCGGCGAGATGATTAATTTGTTGTGGTTATAACTCTGTTGGCTCATTTTATATTATATTAGGTGTTATTTGCTGTAAAAGAATTTTAAAAATATGATTTTAAAGTTATTTTTCGTATTGAAATAAAATTTTAATTGCTGATAAATGATTTAATTTGAGGATATATGTGTGACTTTTGTAGCCTTTTCGTTTTTTTCGGGGTGACATTAGTAGTTAGATCAGTTATTACTATTTATACAAATAGGAAAATAACATTTAAGGAAAAATAATGCCTTCATGGTTTGCTAATGTTCAGCTTGGTTTTGATATGGCGACAAGTCTCACAATTGTGGGTGCTGCAGTGACTTGGGTTATTCGTGAAAAAAAGCAGGCTGAAGCCGAAAAAGTTCGTAGCATTAATCAGCAAGTTCGATCAACTAGCATTGAAAAAGTACAAGATGTGCTTTTTGAGTTGGAAGATAAATTTACAGTGTTGATTAATGAAACACAAGCCTATGAAAATATGATCG
>NZ_JACJFI010000639.1 GCF_014164505.1 Shewanella sp. SG41-4
ATTAAAATACCATCAGCAATAACTAGGCTACTCAGTCAAGTTGCAACTAAACAACACTTCAATTAACTTCGAGATTAGTGGGATAAACCTAAGCACATGAGCCTAAATAAAAATGCTCATATAGGTTTTAACCCGAATATCGCAATATCTTAAACTGACCTTATTGATACATTAACAAAGACATATCATTGTTGAGTCAATGAAAATTTACCGCCTAATCTCAATAAAATATTCACCGTCAATTAATCTCTGAATAATGCTTCAACTGACAGCCCTTGAGACCCGAGTAAATCTTTTAAGCGTTTAAGTGCTTCAACTTGAATTTGTCTTACTCGCTCGCGAGTTAGGCCTATTTCAGCACCGACATTTTCTAATGTTGAAGGTTCATAACCAAGTAAACCAAAACGTCTCGCTAACACTTCACGTTGTTTGGTATTTAACTCATTTAACCAGCCCACTATCGAATTAGATAAGTCTTCAGTTTGTACCCGATAATCCGGGCCGACGGAATCATCATCAGCAATAACATCTAATAATGCATTCTCGTTATCACCACTGAGTGGGGAATCTACTGAAGTGATTCTTTCATTTAATTTCAACATGCGGCTGACATCACCAGTCGACACATCTAACTTTGCGGCAATCTCTTCTGCTGTGGGTTCGTGATCCAGTTTTTGAGCAAGTTGTCTTGCAGTGCGTAAATACACATTTAATTCTTTAACGATATGAATAGGTAAACGAATAGTACGGGTCTGATTCATAATTGCCCGTTCAATAGTTTGTCTAATCCACCATGTTGCATAAGTCGAAAAACGGAAACCTCGTTCAGGATCAAACTTTTCAACGGCTCGAATTAAACCTAAGTTACCCTCTTCGATAAGATCGAGAAGCGCTAAGCCACGATTGTTATATCTTCTGGATATTTTAACAACAAGACGGAGATTACTTTCTATCATGCGGTTGCGAGATTTTTCGCAGCCTTTGAGGGATTTACGTGAAAAAAACACTTCTTCCTCTGCTGTCAGTAGCGGAGAAAAACCTATTTCACCTAAATATAATTGAGTAGCGTCTAAATTTTTCTGTAAGTCATCTTGGACTTTTTCTTCAATATCGAGTTGTTGCACTAATTCACGGCGATTAGTTGCAACTTCCGGTGGTTGTTTAGCTAGATCGACAAGACATTCT
>NZ_JACJFI010000063.1 GCF_014164505.1 Shewanella sp. SG41-4
AGTGACTTGTAATACTGCTGCTGCGGATGGTGAGATTCAATATCGAATTAACAGCTTAGCGGTTTGTGAAACGGGTAACTGTGCAGGAAACTCAAACAGTTCAACGTGTTTGCGAGTCAGCCGTCAAGTGGAGGTAGAAGCTCGTGGAAACTAGAGTTACGTTGTTGAAATCATCTAAAAAATTTAGAGTATTAGCGATTGTTCCATGTGTAGTTCTTGGCATATTGATGCCTTTTACATCCGCATTAGCTGATTGGCGTACCACTTTTAAAGAAGGTGTTAATAATTTTGATACCAGTGGCACAATAACGTTAAATTCTGCCACGATTATCAATGCACCGAGTAACGGTAAACTGCCAACTAATAATTATAATCAAGGTGGAGACAAGAACTTTAATTCTTGTATTCCCTCCAATGGTGCTTCTCGAGCATGCCGTGAAGGTGGAGATCTTGCAGAATTACCATCAGGACGTATCAATTTTGCCCAGTGCCAATCAAGCAGTACGGTTGATTTAGGCCCTCCGACTTTTGGTAATGAAACGGTTAATATCGCCGAAGGTGAATATCGTAATGTGTCAGTCGCTAATGGTAGTGATAAAAAGATTGTTTTTGCTACTAGTAATGGTAAATACAAAATCAAAAATTTGTCTGCTACCTCTGGCAAGATTGAATTTTCCTCAGGACAGTATTGGATAGAAACAATGAGCATCAATAATGGTGTTCAATTGGTATTCCCAACGACAGGGCGAGTGACTTTTTTTATCAAAAATGATTATATTCAGAAAAATTTAACGCTAGCCAGTTCCCCAGAAAATTTACTATTTTATCATTATGGCAAATTTGAAATTGAAGGCGGCGCAAGTTTGAATGCTTATGTGGTATCTGAAAGCACAGTTACCATTAATGGTTCCGCAAAAATTAAAGGCGCTGTTACTGGGAAAGATATCGTATTGGGGGGGAGTTCATCAGTAACCTTTGTTGATAGTGCCAACTTAATCGATGTTGTTCCTGATTGTACTATTAAGATCGAGACTCCTTTAACTTGTTTTACTGATGATTTTAACCGCACCTCAGTGGGTGATGATTGGGCGCTCAAGGTATTAGGCTCGTCATTGCCGCCTGCAATAGAGGAAGGGCGTCTGCGTTTTACCTCTGCTCGAGGCAATCAAGCAACATCAAGTACTTATCAGCGTTTGTTCCCAGCAGCGGATAACTTAGTTGAGCTGGAGTTTGACTATTATGCTTGGTCGAGCCAGTCGGGTACGGGAGCTGATGGTATAGCCATCATTCTGTCCGATGCCAGTATTACTCCTCAACCGGGTAGTTTTGGTGGCGCTTTAGGATATGCACAGCGTAACAACGGCACTCCTGGTTTTGCAGGTGGTTGGTTAGGTATTGCGCTGGATGAGTATGGTAATTTTTCTAGCCCCAATGAAGGTAAAGTTGGTGGGCCAGGTTTTAGGGCTCAGGCCGTGGCTATCCGTGGTTCCTCTGGTACAAATTACCAATATCTAACAGGAACTAATGCCAACATTAGTCCTAAAATTGATGTTCGGAGTACGTCCAGCGCTCAACCAAATCATAAATACAAAATCATCATTGATTCAAGAACGTCAGGTAAGGCCATGGTGTCAGTGTTACGTGATACGCTTAATAGGGGTAATCCTGCTGATTATGTGACTTTAATTGCTCCTTTTGATGCATTAAGCTTTTCGGGGCAAGCACCAGTACCTAAAGATTTTTACTTATCTATTACAGGATCCACGGGTGGCTCAAATAATAATCATGAGATGGATAACTTTAAGGTTTGCGCCCTTAAATCCAATCCGGTCGGTCAACAAATTCATCATTTTGAGTTTGACTATACAAGCTCTCCACTCACCTGTAAGGCCGAAGCCATGACGGTTAGAGCTTGTAAAGATGCAGTGTGTAATTTGTTTACTGACCCTGTACAGGCAACTTTATCTCTCGCTCCTAATATCAATGGAGCTTGGTATGTTGACGGTAATAAAACCGATATGGTGCAGTTTATAAATGGCAGTGCAACTGTCACTTTACGCAATAATGTGACTACGCCAGTCACTATTGGGGTGACATCTTCAGTTCCGTCTACCATCGCAGGCAGTAACAGCTTGTGCCGCCGTGGTTCGGGAGGGCTAACTATAGCAAGTTGTACCTTAAGCTTTGCCGAAAGCGGGTTTATTTTTGATGTACCAGATAAGTTAGCTAACAAACCAACAGGTAATATATCCATAAGTGCAGTGAAAAAATCAGATAGTACCCTGCAATGTGTGCCTACTTTTGCCAGTACAACCAAAAATGTCGGTTTTTGGAGTACTTATATCGACCCCTCCACACCAATTAGTGGCCAGTCATTAACAGTAAATAATATAGTGGTAGGTAAACAGAGTAGTGCAGCAACCACGCTTGCGTTGGCATTTGATGCAACGGGCAAAGCAAATATTAATGTGAACTATCCAGATGCAGGAAAAATGCAGCTAGATGCAAAATATACCGGCACAGGCGATGAACAAGGCTTGGTGATGGTTGGTTCAGATCAGTTTGTTAGTTTCCCTGTGGGCTTATGCGTTACCCCCAAGGATAGTGTTGCAGAGTGCTCTGCAAATATTAGCAGTACTTGTAATCGATATAAAAAAGCTGGCGAGTCATTTGATTTAATTATTCAAGGTAAAGCATGGCAAGTGGATGGTGACACAAATTACTGCGATAATGTAAATACCCCTAATTATGCCCATACTAACATTGTATTAGGTCATCAGTTGGTTGCTCCAGCCGGAGGTGTGTTAGGTGCAGTGGGTTCATCGCTATACAATCATGTCGCACAAACCACTAACAGTAATACCGTGTCTCAGTCAGTAGCCGAAGTGGGAGTTTTTAAACTTACTGCTAACCCATCGGTCCCGTATTTAGGGTCGAGTTTTTATGATATTCCATTGGCAGTCTCTCCAAATATAGGTCGTTTTATACCAGACCGATTTGTGGCCAGTAGCTCAAGTGTTCTGCCATCTTGCGGTAGCTTTACTTACATGGATCAACCTTTTGGTCTGACGTTAACTTTAAGCGCTTTGAATACCGGTACTTATATCACCAAAAATTATCAAGGTGCCTTTGCTAAAGGTAGTGCAAGCCTTGTGGGTGAAAACATTAACAATGGTGTGGATTTGAGTAGCAGATTAAGCACTCTGCCTATCAATGCAGGGACTTGGGCTTTAGGTGAAGCGAATGTAGGATTATCTTATCAAGCTAATTTTAATCGTGCAGTAGCCCCTGGTGTGGATGGCCCATTTAGCCAGTTAGCTATTGGTGTACAAGCTTTTGATAATGATGGCGCTGTGTCGTTTATTGGATCACCGGATATGCGTGCAGACAGCAGTGGCATTTGTGCTGACAGTAACACCTGCAATGCGAAACAATTGTCGACTCAAGATCTTCGCCATGGCAGAGTGTTGATGGATAATACCTATGGCCCTGAAAATGAAATTTTACGCATGCCAACTTATGCCCAATATTGGAATGGTAGCGGCTGGATAACTAACATCAATGATAACTGTACTCAAGGTGTCGATGTGCTTGATGGTAGCGAATTATATGCCCCATTATTAACCGCTGGCCAAACGGTTACCCGCAGTGATGGCAACAGTACCTTGAACATTCCGATGACCAGTGGTCAGCTTCCTTTATTATGGCAGAACACTGGTTCAGCAGCATATCGGGGTCAAGTGACTGCACCGTTAAAAGTCGAGAATTGGCTTAAGTGGTATTGGAATTGGGACCAAGTAAGTCCGACTCAACTCTATGACCCAAGAGCAAGTGCGTACTTTGGTCGTTACCGAGGCCATGATAAGATCATTTATTGGCGGGAGGTTAGCCAATGATCCGAATAAAAAAGCATCTCTTTTACGCTTTTTAGGATTAAATTTGACCGATTAGCATTTTTTTAGATACTTTTATAAAAAAAAACGTCAGATTAGCAATTGTTAACCTGTTCGGTCTTGTAGAATAGGGGTGTCATTGATAAAGTTAGCTGATTTTTCTTCTTCTGATTTCACAGAATACAGGCCTGATACATGTTCAAAAAGTTGCGCGGCATTTTTTCTAACGACCTATCCATCGATTTAGGTACGGCAAACACTCTTATTTATGTTCGCGATGAAGGCATCGTGTTGAACGAACCCTCAGTGGTTGCCATTCGCGGCGAACGCAATAGCAATGGGCCAAAGTCAGTTGCTGCAGTCGGTAGAGAGGCAAAACAAATGCTAGGCCGAACGCCTGGTAATATTCAAGCTATTCGTCCAATGAAAGACGGCGTAATTGCCGATTTTTATGTTACCGAAAAAATGCTTCAGCACTTTATCAAGCAAGTGCACAACAACAGTTTCTTCCGTCCTAGTCCTCGCGTACTCGTGTGTGTTCCGGTAGGCGCGACTCAAGTTGAACGCCGAGCTATTCGCGAATCAGCAATGGGCGCGGGTGCTCGTGAAGTTTACCTAATCGAAGAGCCAATGGCTGCTGCGATAGGTGCGGGTTTACCAGTATCTGAAGCGACCGGCTCTATGGTTGTCGATATTGGTGGTGGTACTACCGAAGTGGCGATTATTTCGTTGAATGGTGTGGTGTATTCTTCATCGGTGCGTATCGGTGGAGATAAGTTCGACGACGCCATTATTAACTATGTGCGCCGTAACTACGGTAGTTTAATTGGTGAAGCAACCGCTGAACGAATTAAGCATACTATCGGTACCGCATACCCAGGTGACGAAGTACTTGAAATTGAAGTGCGCGGTCGTAATCTTGCTGAAGGTGTGCCAAGAAGTTTCACTTTGAACAGCAATGAAATCTTAGAAGCATTACAAGAGCCATTATCTGGCATTGTGAGCGCGGTAATGGTTGCTCTTGAGCAGTCGCCACCAGAGCTCGCTTCAGATATTTCCGAGCGCGGCATGGTGTTAACTGGCGGTGGTGCATTACTACGTGACCTAGACCGTTTATTAATGCAAGAAACTGGCATTCCTGTCATGGTCGCAGACGATCCGCTGACTTGTGTTGCTCGTGGTGGCGGTAAAGCCCTTGAAATGATTGATATGCATGGTGGTGATTTGTTCTCTGAAGAGAACTAATTATCAACTGCTGAGCGGCTTTGTTAATGTAATTTTATGGGTTAACAAAGTTGCGAACAATTTATGAAACCAATTTTCGTTCGTGGCGTATCGAGTCAATTTAGATTAACACTGGCAATTATTTTGTCGGTGGCATTACTAATGACCAATAATCGCCTAGATCCAATGCGCCAATCTTTATCCTCAGTATTAAGTCCTCTACAGTATTTAGCCAATGTGCCAGGAGTGATGCTCGACTGGTCCGCCGAGGCATTTGCCACCCGCAACATGCTTGAACTACAAAACAAAGAACTATTACGCCAACAACTGGTTATGTCAGAACGTTTACAACGTTTTGAGCATGTTCGCCAAGAAAATGAGCGTTTACGTGCACTACTCGGTTCGCCTGTGCACATGGACTCTCGTAAAATGGTGGCTGAAGTGATGGAAGTTGCCAGTGATCCATTTCGTCAATTTGTGGTGTTAAATCATGGCTCGCAAACCGGCATTTATGTTGGTCAGCCTGTTGTTGATGCCCAAGGCGTTGTGGGGCAGGTAGTTGAAGTGAGTGAGTTTACCAGTCGGGTATTGATGGTGTCAGATACCACTCATGGTATTCCGGTGCGTGTTACCCGTAACGATGTTCGGGCGATTGCTAATGGTATGGGCGATATTGACCAAATTGAACTACGTCATGTGGCTAAAAGTACTGACATTATAGTAGGTGATTTATTAGTTACTTCAGGGCTGGGTAATCGTTTTCCTGAAGGGTATCCCGTTGCGCGTGTTATTAGTGTGTCACGTGATGATGGCCAGAGTTATGCCGTAATTTATGCTCAGCCTTTGGCTGCCCTCGACCGTATTCGATATGTGTTACTTATTTGGCCGGATGAAACCAAACCGTTTACGCTTCCTGATGGCGTACAAGCATTAGTAAAAGAAGCGGCAGATAACGCAGCTGCAACCCCTGGAAATGCTTCAGAGCCCCAATCTCAACCCTCAGAAACGACCACTACGCCAGTAAAAGTCGAGGTAACTCAATGAGCGCACACATTGCAAATGGTCGCTTAGTGGTATGGCTGACTTTATTCATCGGAATGATGTTTCAGATTATGCCGTTGCCAAAAATGGTAGAAGCCTGGCGACCTGATTGGCTATTGATGGTGATGATGTATTGGGCCATGGCGCTCCCGCATCGTTACAGTATTTTGACCGCGTGGTTGTTAGGGGTGATGCTTGATGTGTTGTTGGGCGCTCATTTAGGGATCCGCTCATTAGCACTGTCATTAGTGATTTATATAGTGGTGTTGTTGTGTCAACAGTTACGCAATTACACTCGTTGGCAACAGTCATTACTGGTGGCTTGTTTTATTTGTATTTATCATGCAGTGATATTTTGGGTGCAGTTTGTTGTTGTAGGCGCCGCACCATTTAATGTGGACATGTTTTTACCCGCTATTTCGAGTTTATTTATTTGGTGGTGGGTGTTCTGGGTATTACGCAATATGCGCCGCCATTATAAAGTACGTTAATCCAACGCACTAAAGTGAGTATGGTTTTAATGTACACTAATTAGAGTAAACAACAGATGGCATGGGTACTAGCTTCAACATCACCAAGAAGAAAAGAATTACTGGCGCAAGCTGGATTTAGTCATCTCGATTTTTCGTTCCAGCTCGTCGCACCAGATATAGATGAAACACCTTTGTTGACTGAAACCGCAGAGCAATATGTGTGTCGTCTCGCGCTTGAAAAAGCCCAAGCGGGTCTAACGCTTAGCGGCCATGTTACTCAGCCTCAAGTTCTGGGTTCTGATACGATAGTGGTGTTAAATGGCCTGATATTAGGTAAACCAATCGATTCAAATGATGCCAAACGTATGCTGGCATTATTATCCGGTCAAACTCACGAGGTGATGACCGCAGTAGCATTAACAAACGGTAAACACACCTTTAATCGACTATGTCGTACCCAAGTGAGTTTTTGTGAATTATCTGCAGCAGACATAGATGCTTATGTAGCCTCAGGTGAACCTATGGACAAGGCCGGTGCTTACGGCATACAAGCTCTGGGTGGTTGTTTTGTTAAATCGATTACAGGCAGTTACTCTGCTGTCGTCGGTCTGCCGTTAGTCGAAACACGTGAATTATTAGCCTGCATGATGCAGCAAACTTAACCTTTGCTTTAATCGGTCATCTACGGTGGTACAACTGCTGTCAATATTACGATTGGAGCATGACCCGAATACTGGTGGCTTATGAACATAAAAGCACAACGTAAAAAAGGCACAGAATTACTTATCAATGTCACGCCAACAGAAGCGCGTGTAGCATTAGTCGAGCATGGTGTTTTACAAGAGGTGCATATTGAACGTCGCATGAAGCGAGGTTTAGTCGGCAATATTTACAAAGGTAAAATCAGTCGTGTCCTCCCAGGTATGCAAGCCGCGTTTGTTGATATTGGCTTGGATAAAGCTGCTTTCTTACATGCCTCAGATATTGTTCCTCATACTGAATGCGTTGCCGATGTCGAAAAAGGCAACTTCGTGGTGCGTGATATTGCTGAGCTTGTGCGTCAAGGGCAAGACATTATGGTGCAAGTGGTTAAAGACCCACTGGGAACCAAAGGCGCACGCCTAACGACCGACATTACCTTACCCTCACGTTATTTAGTCTTTATGCCTGGTTCTAGTCATGTTGGCGTATCGCAACGTATTGAACTGGAAGATGAACGTCAACGCCTTAAAAATATTACTCTCCCTTATGTCGATGATGACGGTGGCTTTATTATTCGTACCGCGGCTGAAAATGTGGGTGAAGATGAGCTGGCTCAAGATGCTGCCTTTTTACGCCGAGTGTGGGCTAAAGTTAGCGAACGTCGTAAGCGTAAAGGCGTTATTTTACTGTATCAAGATTTAGCATTACCCGTGCGGATCATTCGAGATTTTGTCGGAACCGAACTCGACCATATTCAAGTCGATTCACGTCGAACTTATGCCGAACTGCAACAATTTGCTCAAGAATTTATGCCTGAAATAGCAGAGAAAATTGAGCATTATGCTGGCCCTGCACCTATTTTTGAATTGTATGATGTTGAAAATGAAGTTCAGCGGGCTTTAGGCCGCAAGGTTGAGCTCAAGTCTGGCGGTTATTTAATTATTGACCAAACCGAAGCCATGACCACAGTCGACATTAATACCGGCGCATTTGTTGGCCATCGGAATCTAGAAGAAACCATTTTCAACACTAATCTGGAAGCCACTCAAGCGATTGCAAGACAACTGCGGTTACGTAATTTGGGTGGGATTATTATTATCGACTTTATCGATATGTTGAATAAAGAACACCAAGCGCGGGTGCTAGAAAGCTTAAATGCGGCATTGGCGTTAGATCGCGTAAAAACCAGTGTCAGTGGTTTTTCTGGCTTGGGTTTAGTGGAAATGACCCGTAAACGTACTCGCGAAAGTTTAGAGCATGTGGTGTGCGGCGAGTGTCCTTCTTGTAAAGGCACCGGCACCATGAAAACCATTGAAACCGTGTCATATGAAATTTTTCGCGAAATTATCCGTTTAGATCGAGCTTATAAAGCCGATGAATTTTTACTGTATTGTTCGCCAGCGGTGTATATGAGCTTTAGTGGTGATGAATCACATTTGCTGGCAGAATTAGAAGTCTACATTGGTAAGCGTATTCGTTTGCAAAATGAACCGTTATACATTCAAAGTAAATATGATGTGGTGATGATGTAGTGTCGACAACTCAGACGGTAAATATCAACAGATTATGTTGGCAAATTTTGGCTATTGCGCTGGTGCTTTTTGCACTGGTCGTGAGCCTTATTCGCGGTTTATTGCCCCATATTCCAGAAGTCCGTACTGAGTTAATCCATTATCTTAAAAGCGAATACCAACTGCATGTGCAGATGGATAAACTGAGTGCCGAATGGGAGGCTTTTGGGCCTGCACTTACCGTTAACCATTTAGTTTTGCCGCCACAAGATAATCTACCGATTACCGTTATTAGCGAAAAGGTGCACATCAAACTCGATTTTTGGCAGTCGCTCTTCACCTTAAGCCCACAGATTGAAACGGTGGTATTTGATGGTGTAGAAGTGGCGTTAAACCTTGATCAATTAACGGCTAGTGATGACCAAGCAAAAGCGGGTGATAAAGCAAATCTTGATTGGTTGTACAGCTTGTTATTAGAGCAGTTGGGGCATTTTTCAATTACCGATGCGTCATTACAACTGGTGAGTAAACAACATGCTTATCAGCCGATTTTCATCGATAACCTGGTATGGCAAAACACTGAAAATCGTCACCAAGCGCAAGGCATGATCCATGTTGATCAACTTCAGTCGCAGCAAGAACAGTTAACGTTACGTATTGATCTGAACGGTGATGGTTATCAACCAGATACTGTAACGGGCCAACTTTACGTTACCGCAGACTCATTAGACTTAGGTGAATGGGCGTCAAGACAGCATACCGCTCAAACAAACACTGATAATATTGAATTTCAAGGCGTGATAAACCTTGACGCGTGGATGACATTCGCCAATCGTCAAATTCGCGATGGTATATTAGTTTTTAAACCGAGTTGGTTACAATGGCGCGATGCCGACACCCAGCAAAAATTCGCAATTAACTCCGGTTCATTGCAATGGACCCCACAACCCGATGGCTGGAAAATTGACAGTCACGATTTAGATTTATCGACCAATGATCAAACTTGGCCATTATTGACGTTGGCGATAGGCACTCGCGAGGGTGACTTTTTTGGTTACGCCAACCAGATTATTCCTGCAAACTTAACCCCAATGTTGCCGTTAGTGCCCGATTTGGGTAAGCAGCAAGTAAGCACATGGCAACAACTCAATCCTCAGGGACTCATAGGACCTATTCGGCTGTATAAACCGGCCGACAAACCCCTTATCGCTAAGGTAGAGTTACAACAAATACAGTGGCAACCTTATCAGTCAATTCCTGGCATTAGCCCTTTAGATGCTCAACTCACCTGGGCGAATAATCAACTTGAGTTTGCATTGCCAGAGCAGGAATATACGCTCGACTTTAGCGGTGATTTTAGTGAGCCAATTGTGCTGCATGGCAACCCAATTATGGGGCGTTATAATGTAGAGCAGCAACGCTTAACCGTACCTAACATTGAATTTATTAATGATGACATTGCCCTGCAAGCAGGCTTAAACCTTGAGCTTTCTCAACAGGCACATATGGGCTTAGCTGCGCATGTCACTGTAAATGATGTCTCTCATCTTGGGCGTTATTTTCCATTAATGGCGATGAGCCCAAACTTAGTCAACTACCTTAATGGCGGTTTGGTTGCTGGGAAAATTAACGATGCACAAGTCGTTTGGCATGGTGCATTAGGCGATTATCCTTATCAAGACAGCAGTGGCGTATTTCAAGCCGGCTTTACCCTTGATAGTGGCAGCTTTAAATTCCAACCTAATTGGCCTGCCGTTAGCTCGCTAACGCTTTCCGCATTGTTTGAAAATGACATGATGGATTTGCTTATTGAGCAGGGAAAACTCGATAACGTGGTAGTGGATGGCGCGCGAGTCTCTATTCCACACCTTGGTAAAGAGTCTTTATTAAGAGTTGAAGCAGATATCACCACTGATGCACAAGCCGCCACCAAAGTGATTAATGCCTCGTCTCTGAAGGATTCTGTCGGAGCAACGTTAAATGTAGTGCAAATCCAAAGGCAAATTAATACCACATTAGATCTTTCAATTCCCTTATATAAAGGGGGTGAACAATTGATTAAAGGCCAAGTCACGCTTGTTAATAATCCAGTGTTTATTAACACGCCGGGTTTAGATTTACAGGCTGTGTCTGGGCAAGTGAGCTTTGTAAATCAATTAATTGAAGGTAACAATATTAAGGCTAAATTGTTTCAACAGCCGTTAACATTTAGCGTAAAAACAGCCAAAAACAACGGCAATTTAGCATTAAATGTCGATATGCGTGGCAAATGGGATCTTGATGCACTGCCTGCCAGTTTAGATAACCCACTGACAGAAACGTATCATGGACAGCTAGACTGGAATGGCGGACTAACCATGATTTTTGACCCCAGTGGTTACAGCCTTCAAGTCTCTGCTAATTCCGATCTTATCGGTACGTCATTAGATTTACCGATGCCTTATCAAAAAGCCGCAGGCGAACCTAGAAAGCTGAGTGCGGATCTTATTGGCGATAACAAACAATCATCATTGAGCATTAAACTGGGTAATGATGTGGAGTTTTGGGGTGGATTTAATGCCGATAATGGCAGTCAGCTTGCCTTTTACGATGTCATGATTGGTCGCCACTTTAGACTTGGTGACAACTTAAATAAACAACAGGGACATCTACATTTAGATCTGCCTAAAGTCAATTTAGCGCAATGGCTCCCGCTCATTAATGGATTCAGTGCCTCCGCAGAACCTGAAGTTATCACTTCATCGGTACGCGACCGTATCTTATCGGCAGTAGAGCTGCCTAGTGCTACGGCACAGCAAAATGCCGCCTCTTCGATTGAAGCCGCAGCACCAGCATTTCCCACATTAGCTGGTATTCATGCCAACATCGGCCAATTAAATGTATTGGGACAATCATTTGATAAATTGCATTTTGACGCTCAACCCACTGAGCATGTGTGGCGTGTAGACGCTGAGTCACAGCAGTTTGAAGGACGTATCGATTTTTATTCTAATTGGCGCGATCAAGGCATCAAAGTCGTTGCGAAAAAGCTGCATTTATCCCCAACCGTGAGTGGCATTGAAACCATTGAAACCATTGAAACCATTGAAACCGTTGAGTCAGCGCCAACTTCCATGCTAGAACATCTGCCCACTTTAGCTGTAGATGTTGATGATTTTAGTGTTAATGATTTATCGCTAGGTCACTTAGTTCTGCAAGGTTTGCCGCATAAACAAGGCTATCAATTTCAAACTATTTCAATCACCAAACCGACGGTAGCATTACAAGCCAATGGTTTATGGTCTGTTGAAAATGGTATCGATAAAACCCTATTTGAGGTTAATTTACAGGCCGACAAGTTTGATGACTTATCGACCATGTTAAAAATTAATCCTGGGCTGCAGGATGCACCACTGGATCTCTCCGGTCAGTTATCTTGGCAAGGCACGCCTTACCACTTCACCCTCGACACCTTAAATGGCCAACTTAAGTTTGATTTAGGCAAAGGTCATTTATCGGAGATTAGTGATAAAGGCGCTCGAGTGTTTTCGTTATTCAGTTTAGATTCGTTATTACGTAAATTATCGTTAGATTTTTCGGATGTGTTCGGTGAAGGTTTATATTTCAATACCTTTAACGGTAACCTAACGATTGATAATGGTGTGGTTAAAACCACCGATTCTGAAATGGATGCCATTGCTGGTAATATGCGAGTAAGAGGTTACACCGACTTAACCACCCAAAGCTTAAATTATGATATCCGTTTTGTGCCGCAACTTGCCTCAAGTGTGCCAACCGTGGTGTTATTGAGTACCAGTGCATGGACCTTGGGTTTAGGCGCGTTTGCTCTTACGAAAGTGTTAGAACCGGTTATTGAAATTATCTCTGAAATTCGATTTCGAGTCACCGGTACCATGGACAACCCGCAACTAGAAGAGCTTGAGCGTAAGAGTAAAGAAATCGAAATACCTAAGGCAATTTTGCCGCAGGCGGATGAGACCAGTGTAGAGACGACTATTGGAACTAAAGCCAAAACTAACGTAGATACTAAAGCTAACGTAGAAACTAAAGCTAACGTAGAAACTAAAGCTAACATAGACACTAAGGCAGCAACTAACATTGATGCAGATGTTCAGCGTGGCAATAACAGCCGTGAATCAGAAGATAAATCGTTACCAAACTCGCCTTCTGACCTGCTCATGCCAGTTATCGATAATCCATCTGATGTGAATCAACCATCAGCCAAGAACGCTAAAGTAGAGCCAATGAGTAAGTCTTTGGCCAAGCCTGCAACTAATGTCGTTATGCTGCAAGGAGTTAGAGATGCAAATAAGCTTATTACAATGTCAAAGCAGTCGCGATGTCAAAGCCAATCTCGCGTTTGTCGACACGCAGCTTAAAGACTTACCCCGTGATGCCAATGAAGCGCAATTGGTGGTGTTACCCGAGTGCTGTTTATTGTTTGGTGGTCATGAGAGCCAACAACTTGAACATGCTGGCAGCGAGCATCAAAGTGAGCTCAAAGACGCATTAGCGGCAATGGCGAAACAATACCAAGTGTATTTTATTGCCGGCACCATTCCCATGCGTGCAGATGATGGTAGAGTCTTTAGCCGCTGTTATTTTTTTGATGATCATGGCGTCACCCTAGGTCATTACGATAAACTGCATTTATTCGATGTTGAGGTCGCCGATGGCACCAAGACTTATCGCGAAAGTGATACCTTTCATCCTGGTGATCGCATTTGTGTTATTGATACCCCTTTTGGCAAAGTCGGCTTAGCCGTTTGTTACGATATCCGTTTTGGCGATATGTTTCGAGCGTTGCGTTTAGCGGGTGCAGACTATATTGCGTTACCTTCTGCTTTTACCAAAGTCACTGGTGAAGCGCATTGGCAGGTGTTATTACAAGCCCGAGCCATTGAAACGCAATGTTATTTATTGGGGGCGGGCCAATGGGGACAACATAATGAAGGCAGTCGAGAAACGTGGGGTCACAGTATGATCGTCAACCCATGGGGCCGAGTGATTGCAGAGCAAGCCACTGAGTGTGGCTGGGTACAAGCTAAAGTCGATTTAACGGAGCTAAGGCGTATTCGTCAACAAATGCCGGTGATAGGCCATAATCGATTTTTAGAGCCGCAGCTGAAATAACACTGGTTGAAATAATACTGGTTGAAATAACACTGAACGAGCCTGACAGAAACTAAATTCGCAGTACGCGTTACCAATTAAAAAAGAGAGTTTTAATGCCATTTTTAACCCAAGTAGAGCAGAGTTTATTGCAAGATGGATTAACCTTAGATGGACTGCAAGGTTACTTAAATACCATTCATCAACACAATATCGATTTTTCAGACCTGTATTTCCAAGCTTGTCGCCATGAGTCTTGGGTATTAGAAGATGGCATTGTAAAAGAAGGCAGCTTTCATATTGAGCGCGGAGTCGGTGTGCGTGCCATTACCGGTGAAAAAACTGGTTTTGCTTATGCTGACGAAATTACCCCAGCAGCTTTAGATGCAGCAGCAAAAGCGGCTCGCGGTATCGCCAGTGCTGGTGAGCAACATAAAGTACAAGCTTTTAAGCGCCAAACAGCCCATAAATTGTATGACAGTGCCGATCCCATTGCTGCTATGGACGAAGTGAAGAAAATCGATTTGTTAAAGCAAGCCGATGCTTATATTCGTAGCCTCGACAGCCGAATTATTCAGGTAGTCGTGAGTTTATCTGGTGTGCATGAAGAAATATTGATTGCCGCCAGTGACGGAACATTAGCAGCTGATATTCGTCCATTAGTGCGCTTTAACTGTAGTGTTATCTTAGAAGACAAAGGTAAGCGCGAACGTGGTAGTGCTGGTGGTGGCGGTCGTCACGATTACAGCGCTTTTTTAGCCACCGATGACGCTGGCTTACCGCAGAGTTTTGAGTTTGCCCGCGAAGCAGTGCGCCAAGCACAAGTTAATGTCAATGCTATTGATGCACCCGCCGGTGAAATGACCGTGGTGTTAGGTAATGGTTGGCCTGGTGTTTTACTGCATGAAGCTGTTGGCCATGGTTTAGAAGGTGACTTTAACCGTAAAGGCAGCAGTGCATTTAGCGGTAAAATGGGCCAGCAAGTGGCGTCGACTTTAGTGACCATCGTGGATGACGGTACCCTGGAAAATCGTCGCGGTTCATTAAGCATCGATGATGAAGGCGTGCCAAGTCAAAAAACCACCTTAATTGAGAACGGTATTTTAAAAGGTTACATGCAAGATAAGTTAAATGCCCGCTTAATGGGGCAAGAACCTACAGGCAACGGACGCCGCGAATCTTATGCACATTTACCTATGCCGCGTATGACCAATACTTATATGAATGCTGGTGAGTCAAACCCAGCTGACATTATTAAGTCAGTTAAAAAAGGTATCTACGCACCTAACTTTGGTGGCGGACAAGTCGATATTACCTCTGGTAAGTTTGTGTTCTCTGCTTCGGAAGCCTATTTGATCGAAGATGGTGAAGTGACTCAGGCGATTAAAGGCGCGACCTTAATTGGAAATGGCCCCGAAGCCATGGGACTCATTTCAATGGTCGGTAATGACTTGGCCTTAGATAAAGGCGTTGGCGTGTGCGGTAAAGACGGGCAAAGCGTGCCTGTTGGCGTTGGTCAGCCTACTCTAAAAATTGATCGTCTAACGGTTGGTGGCACTGCTTAATACTAATCTTCAATGCGTTGGCAACTCACTGAATATCTATACTCAGTGAGTTGTTGCTATCTAAACTGTGATCACTCTCTTGTGTGAGTAAATGAATATTCACTTTATGATCTAGTGGCTGTGATAATAACGGAACTACGTTATCATCTATCAAGAATTAGAGTATTAGCTCTAGAGGTGTTTATGGTTGCACAACGTCATATCAGTACATATTGTCGCAGACGAGTGAGCCTTACTCTGTGCTTCAGTGTTTTATTTGTTCATCTTAGTGTTTTTGCAGAACCCGTTACCTTTAGTCATGCTTGGCAGCAATTGGCGCAAGTGAGTGATCAGCTTCAAGCTAAAGCTCAGCTAGTCAACCGTGCCAAAGCGGAAGAAGATGCAGGTGATGCGTTAAATTACCCGTCACTTAATATTGCTGGCAGCTATACTCGCCTCGAAAAACCTATCGAACTTGATTTACGTGACTTGAATCCATTAGCGACTCTCGACACAAGTACATTACCAGCAGCTCTTAGTAGTGCATTAGCTGAAATTCCAGGCTCTCTTTTTGTCACTCCGTTTACCGAACAAGATGTGTTTCGTGCCAGTTTGCAAGCCATGTGGCCCATTTATACCGGCGGTAAAATTACCGCAGCCCAAGGAATACATGCAGCCCAAGTTTCAGAGAGAGAACAAGAGTTTGCCCTCGCTCGGCGTGAGTTATTTCTTCAGTTAGTTGATCGCTATTACGCAGTGTCGGTGACCAAAACCTTAGCAGATACCCAAAAGCAGCTGGTGGACTCGTTAACCTTACATGTGAGTCATGCGCAAAAATTAGAGCAACAAGGGCAAATCGCCAAAGTTGAACGCTTAAATGCCCAAGTCGCGTTAGAAAATGCCAAAGTAAACTGGGGTAAAACCAAGCGTCAATACGAAATGACCGAAATAGCTTTAGCAAGGATGTTACACATACCGTCGGTCGAGCCTATTTCGGCACTGTTTTTACTCGAACAACAACCTTCATTGCCCTATCTTAGTCAGCTGACATTAACTCAGCATCCGGCATTAAAATTACTCGAAGCTAAAGAAGCCCAAGCCAATGGTTTAGTCGACTTAGAAAAGGGTAGTTATTATCCCACGGTGTATTTATACGGTAACTACACCTTGTATGAAGATGACAGCTTATTTTCCCAAGTGGAGCCAGACTGGATGGTGGGAGTTGGGATGAGCATACCGCTGATTAGCCGTGATGGTCGCAGTGGAAAAGTGCAAGCGGCGAAAAGTGCTTTGCTGCAAGCGCGTTATACCAAAGCACAAACCAAACAAGATTTAAGTTTGCTGATTGATCAGAGTTATCGGCAGATGCTGCAAGCTAAAGAAGAAGCGGATGCGCTAGATGTGTCATTAGCATTAGCGACCGAGAATTTACGTTTGCGAGAGTTGTCCTTTAACCAAGGCTTATCCACTTCAATTGATAGAATCGATGCTGAGTTAAGCTTAACTGCGGTTAAAACTCAGCAGTTAGGCGCTAAATATCGTTATATGCAAGCCTACGCCAAAGTGATGGCCATTAGTGGTCAAGTAGAAGAATTTATTAACCGAACTCAATTTCAAGGGGCTGCTAATGCGGGCTAACAAGATCATCGCGGTGGTCGCATTCGTGCTGCTTATATTATTGTTAGGATACGGCGTAAAGCTGGCTTTTACGCCTCAACCGACAGTGTTACAAGGGCAAATAGAAGCTCGTGAATATAATATCTCGTCTAAAGTACCGGGGCGAGTTGAGCAAGTTTTGGTTCGCAAAGGCGATCAAGTCGATGTGGATGATATTTTGTTTGCCATCAGCAGCCCAGAGTTAGATGCCAAGCTACTGCAGGCCCAAGGTGGCCTTGAAGCGGCAACCGCTATGCAGCAACAAGCCAATAATGGTGCAAGGCAGCAACAAGTTACCGCCGCTAAAGAGCAATGGTTAAAAGCCAAGGCTGCCACCGAACTTGGCCTAAAAACGTATCAACGAATTGAAAACTTATTTGATGAAGGTGTTGTCGCACGGCAAAAACGTGATGAAGCTTACACTCAATGGCAAGCGGCTAAATA
>NZ_JACJFI010000640.1 GCF_014164505.1 Shewanella sp. SG41-4
TACGGTGACCCCGAATAAAAATCAATACAGAGTTGGATATTATCGCGAATATAATCGCTAACCATATTAAAATTAAATTAAAAGCATTTGTCGCGGTGACTTAAGAAGCCTATTAAGCGGTTCTACATCGCTATAATTTTACCAATATGCGGATGTACTATGGAAGAAATAAACTATTTGTTAATAACGTTTGCAGCTTTTATTGCCATTGCAAGCCCCGGTCCAGCAACACTTGCTATTTCAGCTATCTCGATGAATCAGGGGCGTGGTTACGGAATTGCATTAGCTGCCGGAGTTTTATCCGGATCAATTATTTGGTCATTTTCCGCCGCATTTGGTTTAGCTGCTCTTCTGTATGCTAATACTTGGTTCTTCGAAATATTTCGGTATTTAAGTGCATGTTACTTCCTTTATCTTTCATATAGATCCCTATGGTCAGCTTTTAATGTTAGGCAAACTGTAGTAGATATAAAGTCTATATCGGGATTTAAATTAGCATATATTAAAGGACTCCTCATACACTTATCAAATCCGAAAGCAATGTTGTTTTTTGGTTCTCTTTATACTTTGGGGCTACCAAAATATGTTAGTACTCATGATCTTTTGAAGGTCATTGCGACCATCGGCGTGACTAGTTTTTTTATTTTTATCGGTTACGCTTTGCTATTTTCAATTGCTGAAATTCGCTATGTTTATACAAAATCACGGAGAGTTTTTGAACTGACATTTGCAGTGTTTTTTGGTGTTGCCGGTGTAAAAGTACTAGCAAATGGATTAAGTTCTTAAAAGCTAGACTTTGTGTTGTACTAGGCTTAATCGGAGCTACGTTGGTCCGGTCTCAACTGAAGAAACTAGGTTAAATTAGTAAAGTTACGATAAACAAGGGACTAGCACTTCATTACAAAGATGCATAAATTCATTTTAGGATGTATCAGTAGGACGAGCTCGCGAACGTTTCTTGAAAGGAATTAGACCATTAAACGAGCTACCGTAGTTCGATAAATCTTCATAGCTAGGAAGGTTTCTTGCTCTTTTGTTTGTATGTCAAACGTAGAGTTAAAAAACTAAGAACTCATGCCGTTTCCCTGATTGTACCAGGGCATTTTTTACCATAGAACATTGGTAATCATATGGAATGAATTATAAGTCTCGGCTATTTATTTCAACATAGTAG
>NZ_JACJFI010000641.1 GCF_014164505.1 Shewanella sp. SG41-4
GCTAGAAGATTTAGTTGATATTATAAGGCCTCAGGCTGTTAAACATGTTGAGGATGGTGTTGAAAATTTTTACGAGTTCAACTTATCTAACCTTGATGATGTTGGCTTCGTTAGCGGCGAAGGTAAGCAAATCTGTGTCAGTCAGAATGATATTAGTAAGGCAAATAAGCAAGCCATTAAAGCGAATGATGTACTTGTTGTATGTAAAGGTGCTGTAGGTAAAATTGGTTTCGCTGATGGCAATATTGGCGATAATGCCATTGCTAGCCAGGCATTTTCTATATTACGCGTTAAGCCTTATGTGAAAGAAATAACCGCAGAAGCACTTTATCAATATTTGACGTCTAAATATGGCCAACAATTACTAGTTGAATTAGCCACTGGCACCAGTGCGTTGATGCTATCAGCGAAAGATTTAAACACCCTTGATGTACCACTGTATCCCGCTGAAAAGTTAGATGAAATTAGTGAGGTTCGTCAAAAAGTTATTAATATTTTTCAGCAGATTGAAGGCCTAAAATCAGATGTTAAACAGCTAAATGAAAGTTGGTTGTAAATTAAACATCACAATCGTTGAATAACAACGAGTTATTACTGACATTTTAATAATAACTCGTTTAATATGAAATTATTACAGGGAGCGTAACCTCCCCCAATAGGGATATAAAAAAGCTTATGGCAACTAAGACATCAACTGCAAATAAAAAAGATAAATCATTTGAAGAAACACTTTGGGATGCAGCTAACAAGCTGCGTGGTAGTGTTGAATCGTCAGAATACAAACACATTGTATTGAGCCTGATTTTCTTAAAATTCATCAGTGATACTTTTGAAAAGCAGCGTCAAAAGCTGATTGATGCAGGGCTTGAAAAGCATATTGATATGGTACCTGCCTATACCAAAGATAACGTATTCTATTTACCACCTGAAAGCCGTTGGAGCTTTGTTCAGCAGAACGCTAAACAAGAAGATATTGCGCTGAAAATTGATACCGCTCTGAGCACTATCGAGAAAACTAACAAAGCATTACAAGGTGCATTGCCAGATAACTACTTCTCTCGTCTTGGGTTAGATGTCAGCAAGCTATCTGCGCTGATTGATGTGATTAACAACATCGACACGTTAGCAAATCCGCACCAAGATGTTGTTGGTCGAGTCTACGAATATTTCTTG
>NZ_JACJFI010000642.1 GCF_014164505.1 Shewanella sp. SG41-4
GAAAAAACCCAAGGAAACTTGTTCTGTGTGAGTTGAGGTTGGCCAAACTCATCTGATTGACCACATGAGCAGAGGGTCATTAATAGGAATAAAGGCAGAATTTTGAAGAAAGTCTTTTTTAACATAAGGCTCTTTTACAGCTGATATTACTATTTTTAATATTATCCAGATTTATACTGTTGCTTACAAGCAAAGCACCATTATAAATAATGAGTTATTGCTAATAATTGTAACCTAAATCCAACGATGTTTATGAGCGTAATAGATTGTAATTATGAATGGTTATAATGAATACTTTGATAAATGACTATCTGTTGAATTAAAGATGTAGCCAGATGCAAGCTACATAGAAACAGCGATAGCTTAAGTACATAACAACTAATAGTGCGTGAAAAAACGGTGATACTGTATCGTTCAACAATGTTATCCACAGTTTCTGTGGACAACATTGTTGAAGAACATAAGTTATTTTTCTAACTATCTGTATTATTGGATCTTTTTTTTGTGGTTAAAAAATAGCGCAGACTTTATTTTAAATCGATTCTCTGTAGCAAATAAGGATAATCACCATTTCTTTTTCGGTTGAAACAGCATATCAAGATCATCACCTTCATTTTTTGGTTTCGGTGCACTAGGTTCACTACGCTTTTGAGCACCCATTATTTCATCGAGCAATTGTTTAGCTTCATCCACTTTATTAGCAATAAAAGGATCATTTGGCGTTTGAGATTTAATCGTGTGCAACGTGTTTAAGGCTTTAGTGACCATTTGTTTGCTAGAACCGTATTGTTTCATAAAGCAAGCCGCTCGAGCTCGACTAATCATAGAGTCAACATTTATTCTTAATTGGAGATTGTCGATACGCATCTCTTCTTGTGCAAAGATAGATGGGTCAACTTTTCCTTTATTATGTTCTGCACGTAAAATCGCTTTGAGCTTTTTGAGGGTTTTAACTAATTCTAAAATTTGTTTATCGTTGTCTGGTAAGCGAAAGTTCTCAATAGCAGGGACTTGGCTTGGCGCATTCGAAACCGAGGTTATTTGCATTTTTATGTCGGCTAAACGTCGTTCATAATCAGATTTCAATTGACCGGATGCGTTAACAATAGATTGTTCTAAAGCATCTTGAATGCGGCGATACAGTACTAACATTATGTGGCTAGATGATGG
>NZ_JACJFI010000643.1 GCF_014164505.1 Shewanella sp. SG41-4
TAGTTGTGACAAACAAGGTCCAGCCAGGCAGATAATCAACTTTAGAAAATGTGACTATTTTCGATTCATTTAATGTGGCGTCCATATAACGCCCATAACCATCATTTTGTAACTTAGTTTGTCTGACTATTTTATAAAAGCCGGGAAAGTTAACATTCTCTGTGGTTTTAAGCTTTGAGCTCATGACAAAACTGTTATTGGGATGTGAAACTATCAGGTCATTCGAGTCAGCTAACCAAGCAAAACTTTCTTTGGCGAGCTTAATTTCTGCTAATTTAGCGGAGATGATGGTGAGAGGCACCGCCACTGCAAGTGTTCCCATCCAGTTATTTTGCGTGTCTAAAATAGGCACTCCCACCATGATAACGGGGGCCTTTACAAACCGAGTGATGACTGGCGTGCTAATATTATATTCTTTACCCACCCATTGCTCAGCACGTATAACTGAAGAATGAGTGACTTTATTTGTATGACTTAACACATCAGTTAAATTTAAATTTTTGTCTACATAAATAGCATTAATGAAATTACCACGCCCCATTGTCATCAGCCTTTGTAGCTGTCGAGCGATAGTCGCTTTATCACCTAGCTTTGTCTTCGGGTTGTTACTGAGCATGTTCAACATAACAACATATCGAGCAAACTCTTGGCTGAGGAGATTTGCGTGCATTTTCGAAATTTTGGTAGAGTTTTCTAATGCGAAATCCAGTACACGATCACGCTCATTGATAAATATTGTGATTAAAAGCACAGACGTGAAAGCTATCATGACTAAAGAGAAGATAGTGATCACCTTGGCTTTTATACTATGAAACATATCACCTCTGAAAACGTTAACTTAACAAACTAAAATATATATAAATCACAAAAAATTGATGACACTTAAGCGTATAGACTGATGGTTAGCATTATGCCGTACTGATGCAATACCATTGAATAATGATTGCATAGACTTTGACTTCGAACACATAAACTCACTCAAAACATCTTGCATTAAGTCATGTTATTACGACATATCCGTTAATGTTGAGAAAAAATACATGTTTTTTGGTGGTTAATCTCGACCAATATAAGCCGGATTCTTTTCTAAATAGGCATGTGCTGCAGTGATAGCAACCACGGCTTTAGAATTAAATTCACGTTGGTACAAGGTATAAACTACAAA
>NZ_JACJFI010000644.1 GCF_014164505.1 Shewanella sp. SG41-4
GTACGGGGTTTTCGTCACTCAGTTATTTGCATCGTTTTCCGATTCATAATATAAAAATTGACCGAAGTTTTGTGAGTGGAATTATAAATAATGAAAAAGACCATGCGATTGTAGAAAGTATTGTGCTATTGGCGAATCGACTTGGCATTGACGTGACAGCAGAAGGTGTAGAAACAATAGAGCAATATCAAACATTAAAGAAAATGGGTACAACCAGAACGCAGGGTTACTTCCATAGTAAACCCGTTGACCAGGAGGCTGCGGTAAAGTTATTGGTTAATAGATATAACTTATTGGTTCAGTCATCATAATTGGGTGCAAGTCATATTACCTATATTTGATTGTTACTATTTAGATGATATGAAATTTGTTAATTTTATATCATCTAAATAGTGTTTTGACGCTGGATCAAATTGGGTGTTTAACCAGGGCTACCGCATGAGTGCTTAATTTTTATATATGGGGCTAAAAGTTTTTTATTTCGATTAAACTCTTTTGGTAAATCTATAGCAGATTTTTAAAAGACATCCAGGCCCTTCAAAAACAATTACTGGATATTTAATTAAGTTCTCAATACCAAAATTTTTTCGAATAACCACCAAATCACTTGATATCAAAGTTGCTGATAGGTTAAGTTATTGTTGATAAAGATGAGTTTGATTTTTGTATGCGATTATAGGCCTGGTGGCTATACTGTCTTACAATCAGTTTATGTTCTGCGAACAAGGGCAATATACAAATGCTCAAACGTTATGTTTCAGAATCTGACGTATAAAAAATAATATAAAATAAATTATACTGGAATAATGATGAAATCAGACATTTTTAAACAACGAGCTAAGGCTTTCGATTATCTGTTTGATGCGTTGGTAGTGACTGATATGCAAGGAATTATTGCAGACTGGAACAAAGGTTCTGAAATTCTTTACGGTTATACTAGAGAAGAAGCCGTTGGCCAACCAGTCAATATTCTGCATGTGCCTGAAGACATCGAGCAGATCTCTTCAGAAGTGATATCTGCTGTGGAAAAGTATGGGAAATGGACCGGTGAAGTTAGGATGTTGCATAAAAACGGCGATATTGGCTGGGTAGAATCCATATGTGTACCCATTTATGATTCAAATAACCAGATGATAGGTGCTTTAG
>NZ_JACJFI010000645.1 GCF_014164505.1 Shewanella sp. SG41-4
TATATCTAAACCAATTGTTGTAATCTTCATATTCGGACCCGCCCTTTGTTGATAAAGTGTACAAACTTATCATGGCTCACTATGAAGCCGATTAGAAGGGTGGGTCCATCTCATTATTCCGGTAACGCTTTTGAGCCGGAATCCAGGTGTTGCTTTAAAGCCACAATAATCCAAGGTAACACCTGGATCCGTCCCGGTAGTGTTTCTGAGCCGGGATTAAAGCATTCGAGGATGACGGGCCTTTAAAGCAACACCTGGATCCCCGATTAAAGCATTCGAGGATGACGTGCGGGGGGAAGTAATGCGCGCTATTTCGCCATAACGGCAATCCACCCTCTCGTCATATAAGTAATGCTCCCCCAAATTACGTCATTCCGGTAATGCTTTTGAGCCGGAATCCAGGTGTTAATGCTTTTTATATAGAGTCCGCTTTTGATGCTATATTTTGATGTAACCTTTTCTTGGGAAAAATGCTTATGGAAAAGCAATCATATATTTACATAATGGCTAATCGACCCAATGGCACGTTATATGTTGGAGTAACTTCTGATTTAATTAAACGAGCTTGGGAACACAAAAATGGTCTCTCAGACGGTTTTACCAAGAAGAATTCAATTAACCAGCTAGTTTACTATGAAGTTTTTGATGATATTTATAATGCAATTACAAGAGAGAAGCAGCTTAAAAAGTGGAAACGAGAATGGAAAATTGAATTAATTGAAAAATTAAATCCACGCTGGGATGATCTTGAAATCTAAATTGGTAGATAATACCTAGATCTGTTTCAGTCGCATTCCTGAGCTGGGCTCAATGTATTGATAATGGCGGCTAGGCAAAGCCAAGACAACACCTGGATCCGTCCCGGTAGTGTTTCTGAGCCGGGATAAGAGATCTCGAGGATGACGGGCGGGTGGAGGCAAACTACTGCATTTCAAGCAATGCCCACTACTACGTCATTCGGAAATGCTTTCTATGTTTTAGTGTTATGCCTATTATTACAACATCCAAATAACGCTCACTATTACGTCATATATGGACCCACCCGTTTTGCAAGTGATTTCGAAGCGTTGATAAACAAATTCATTGCCTTCATATATCCGGCTTGTGAACCGGGTGTTTTATATACCCGCAGCCCTAATGCAATT
>NZ_JACJFI010000646.1 GCF_014164505.1 Shewanella sp. SG41-4
TGAATTGCTTTTCTCCTGCCGCGGTTCTGAAAAGAAAACCATTAGCCACAAAACAAACAACAGTATTAGACGTTTGTGCCAGCATATGTCGCAGAAAGTAAACCTCTCCCATCAAAGACTTTTCAGGAAAACGTCCCCAGATGTCATTGATTTTGTCTACCTGTAGCTTCATACCAATGGGTGGCATAGCTATAGATGCATCAAATTGTTTTAAACCACCATCACCTATGTAATAAGGCGTATAAATTGGGTTAGCGTTAACTGTGTCAAATTTGTTTTCGAGTAATATACTGTGCACTTCAGCAAAAAAAACCTCTGAACCAACTAAGCTTTCACCACATTTTTCAACAGCTTTTGGCCACTGCATTGCAAAGTCAGACCCGCCGAGAAAAGGGCAATAAACTGATTGAGTATTATCACCAATGAGCTTTGCGCCGAGTTCAGCTAACTCCACAGGAACAGTGAAGAGACTTGAATTTTTTCCTTCACTGTAATGAAGATGTTTAATTACTTCAGATAACTCAGTATAAGAAACCACGTTGGCTTTAATAAGCTCCAAAAGAGAATTGAGTAATTTGGTAAGCTGGGCGTCATCGATATCCCACTTTTCACTCGAAAAATGCACATCCACACAATTATTCAATACTTTAGCTAATAACTCTTTACTAGCAGCTCCCTTAAAATCATGTTCATCATCTAATTTTCCATTACTTGAAAGCTTTAGCCATGCCATACAAGCAGCTAATATTTCTGTAAAAGTTTCAGTTGATAATTTGCCACGATATGCGCTAATCAATGATAAAATTTGTTTGTTCACGATAATACTCCTTATAAATAGTTAATGTATGGAATGAGACTGTTTACGGTCGTAGCTATCTAATGCATATGCCGTAATTTCTATATCCCCGGACTCAACAAGCACAACGCCACCGCGACTTTTCATTTTTTGCATTAGTTTTGAAATGTCATTTATTGCAGATAATGCAGCATCGATTCCTTTCTCGTTCAGATATGTTTTGTCACCTTTATCTACTCCAAACATTTTTACAATTTCTAGCATTTGCTGCGAAATTGCACGCTGGTTCATTCGCTGGTGTATGTGTCTTGTTTTAGCCATTTAAATTTCCTCCTTTGCTTCAATGC
>NZ_JACJFI010000647.1 GCF_014164505.1 Shewanella sp. SG41-4
TATTCATTTTCTGCTAAGCCTTTCACCGTGACGCTGCGGTCGAGTAATTTGTACTCAACAATGGCCTGTTTAAGTAATACACCTAAAGCACCCAATCCCAGTGCAATTAATATTCCGAAAATAGCAGCACTACGAGACGAACTTTGCATAACAACATCCTTATTATAGGTGGGGAGTGATGAAGTAACCTTGGCTTTGTGGCTGACGTTACTTTTTGTTATAGGGTGTTAATTGTCGCATCACACCGTCATGAAACGTCAATATTTTCGCTAATATTATGGATTATTGGCAATGGTAAGCACCCAAATTAATGACAATCATAATCGAATATGAGTAGAACATTGGTTTTATGGATTATTTTTAATCCTAATTTTGCTTAATGCTTGTCTAGCAGCAATACTTAAGATGATGCATTTCTGACTAATCATGTTATTTACATCATTCTAGAATGTTTACTGATTGGTCAACTACATCGATCTGTTTATGCGATTAATGGAATTCAATGGTGTTAGATTAACATCGTTTTAAAAGGAATTAATATGTCATCTCGCTTGACAGCACAGCTCATTCAAAACGGTTTTAATGATGGCTTACCAGTATGGCGTCGTATTATTTTTAAGCGACTGTTTAGTGTGTTGGCCTTATTATGTATCCCGGTTTACATCACCAGCGTATATCTGTGTATTGTTCAAAATCTTTGGAGCATGGCAGTATTTGATACCGTGGCTTACGGGGTATTATTATTTATATTGTTTTATCCCCGAATTAGCGAACAGCAAAAATTTACCATAGGGTGTTATCTTGCATTTGGGATTGGCATCGGATTTTTACTCGCAATTGGCCCTTCTGGTGCAGGTTTTTTCTGGTTATTCGTTTTCCCTCCTTTGAGCAGCATTCTTCTCGGTGAGAAAATGGCGGTATGGGCCCAAGTGGCTAACGGTATATCGTTATTCTTAATCGGTATAGCTTACCATTATCAGCTGGTTCATTGGCCCGACATAAGTGGCTTTTCGACTTTGATTTGGTATGTAGTGGTGATTAACTTTCTAGTCACTAATGCAATAGTGACTCAGTCGACGTCTTATTTATTGGGTAAGTTAACTCATTCTTTAGAGTCTACTTTAGCCTCTCGCACC
>NZ_JACJFI010000648.1 GCF_014164505.1 Shewanella sp. SG41-4
TACAGATATTTTTTATTTTTTGCGTGATAAATCTAGGTTTAACACTGTTTATTGATATTTTTTAAGTATAATTACTCTTATTAATGATGATACATTTTTGATGTTGCTTATATGTTTGTAGGTGGAATTCGGTTATGAGAAAAGTACTTGATACGGTAGATCAAAGGACTAAGTTAGTTGGTGAGAATCGTCTAGAATTGTTGTTGTTTCGTATTAACTCAACTCAGTTATTTGCCATAAATGTTTTTAAAGTCAAAGAGGTGGTCAAGCTACCTCCGTTGAATATATTACCCGGCAGTAATCATAATATTTATGGTGTAGCGAACATCAGAGGCATGTCGATACCGGTGATTAACTTACGCGAAGCGATTGGTTTTACCGCTATGCCGGTGACAGAGGATAGTAACTTGATTATTACCGAGTACAACCGCAGCGTACAGGGCTTTTTAGTGGGTAAAGTTGAGAATATTATTAACATGACCTGGAGTGATATTATGCCTCCGCCCAAAACATCAGGTGGACATAATTATTTAACCGCGATCACTAAAATTGAAGAACAAGGACAATCTCGATTGGTGTCTATTATTGACGTTGAGAAAGTATTAGCGGAGATTATTGATTACGATGTGAAGCTGTCTGATGGTGTGTTAGATGAAGCGCTCTCTTCTAATATGGTTGGTCGTAAGGTATTAATTGTTGATGATTCGTCAACAGCTCGTAAGCAGGTTAGAGATACATTAACCCAGCTAGGAGTAGAAATTATTGAAGCATCAGATGGTTTGCAAGCGTTACGCTTATTGCAATCATGGGCTGATAAAGGGCTTGATGTTGCAGATGAATTACTCATGATGATTACCGATGCTGAAATGCTAGAAATGGACGGCTATAAATTGACTTTCGAAGTGCGTAATGATCCTCGAATGGCTGCACTATTTATCACTCTAAATACTTCTTTAAGTGGCAGTTTTAATCAAGCTATGGTGAAAAAAGTCGGCTGTAATGAGTTTATCTCTAAGTTCCAGCCTGATTTATTGGTTAGTGTCGTTCAAGATCGTTTAAGAACTATTCTTGGTTAGACTGCAATCGAAAAAGTGATTCGGTAGTTTATTGATCCATATCTTCGATCAATTCATCG
>NZ_JACJFI010000649.1 GCF_014164505.1 Shewanella sp. SG41-4
GAACAAATACCTAAATCAACAATTTGCCTCTGAGTCATTTGTAACTGCATCTGAGATAGTTTATGTTGCAAATGACTCAGAGGCAAATTGTTGATTTAGGTATTTGTTCAAGAACTCAGCTGAGAAAAATTAACAACGCAGAAATTAAAAAAACAACATTTACAGCACAGCAATTATTACCACTGATAGTACAAAACATGGATATTAAAGAGCTATTCTTCCAAGTTGATAGCGCTCAGGTGCACGCAATAAAGTCGAGCGAGACAGTAAGAAATGGACGAATTGACATGGCTATTTGTCAAAGAGTTCTGCAAAATATTGATGAAGGCATGGCACCAGAACAACTTGCACACAACTTCAGAATACCAGCAGAAACCATTAACAAATGGCATAAAAACGCCATAGTATTATCTTTACAGCAAACAACATATCATCAGCCTCGACATCGTAAAAAAGATCTTTTTGAAATCGCACCTACGATCCCACAAACAAGTGTAGAAAAAAATCTTGTTTCAAAAATAATCAACAAAATCCGTGATCAATATTCACAAGATAGGACCAATATTTTATTAGCGTGCGAATACGCATTAGCACATAAAAGCAACAGTAAATCTGGAGTATATTTCAATGCACCAGAAAAACTAGAACATTTTTTAAACACGTTTTCATTTTGTATAGCTAAAAGTCAATGGCGAATTTTGACTTGTTCACTCCAACATTCAACTAGTAAAAATCGATGGGACGAGGTCTGCAAAGGGATTAACTCTGACGTACTAAAAGGGTCTTCATCTGAAGGGAGAAGCGGTAAAGGCACTGTATGGTTAGAATTAAAACACCCAAAGGAAAATGAGATCATTGCTAACAATCAACTAAAAAAATACTCATCACCCTGTTTGATGTATTTTATAAAAATGCTATATATCATGACTCACAACCCCCATTAAATTCCCATTAACCACCTGATAAATAAAGATTATAAATACCATCAACACACTAAATTCTTACAACGTTAATAACCAAAAAACACCTATCATAAATGAAGGTGTGTTTTGGTTATTAAAGCCGACAGATTATGCTCTATACTCACTAAAAATAATCGAACTCTATCTGTTTTTGAAATCGATGTTCCCAC
>NZ_JACJFI010000064.1 GCF_014164505.1 Shewanella sp. SG41-4
GCTTGGCATATTCTAATTTTTGAAGAGGGCTGACAGTAATTTTCGTTTTTCTAATCATGATAAATACCTTTAAGATTTTGCTTATTTTAAGCTATAAATCTCTACAGTTTCATTAGACCATTACAAACATCGCTATAGCGAGACGTGACAGTATTTCTAATTTCATCTCTGAGGTAGGGGTTTGCTTCTGGTGCTCGCCATCTAAAGGGTAATTTAGGGCTACTCACTAATCTAAATAGTGACGCGCCACATAAATTTCCACGATTGCTTTTGCCAAATAACACCCATGTCGTTGCCTGATTTGGTGTCGGACGTTTGATCCATTTCATCATTAACGATTTAATAGAACAACGATATTTCCTAGCCAACCACTTAGCGAGTTTCCAGAAAATAATACGGTCAATTTTGCTGTAAACTTTCGCGGTGTAATCAGTATGTCGATAAAATTGTGCCCAACCCTTAAGTTTGCGATTGAGTTGTTCCACTTTGTCTATCTTGCTACAGCTATGATCCCCTGATAAAGCCTGACTCAATGAATGAGAAAATGCTTTGGCTTTACCGTTTGGAATACCAGACACCACTCGCATATTTCCCTTAGGTCCACGCTTTCGAATGATCCTATGTCCGAGAAATATAAAACCGTCATTCACATGTGTAATATGAGTTTTATCCATATTTAACGTGAGTTGCAGCTTACCTTCTAGGAAGTGTCGACATTGGTCCCGAATTGCCTCTGCTTGTTGTTTATTGCCTTTGACAATCACTAGAAAGTCATCAGCATAACGGCAATAAGCAACAGCTGGTTTCCATTGTCTGTTTTCCTCAACCGCAGGTTTTCGCTTGATTTTGATACTGTGGTTCCAGTACCAGCGGTCTTTACGGGCTTTCTTACTCAAGTAACATTTATCCAAATATTGATCGAACTCATTAAGCATTATGTTTGACAATAACGGAGAAATTACACCACCTTGTGGTACGCCTTCGCTTGTTGCACAAAATAGGTTACGTTCAATGTGTCCAGCTTTAATGAAGCGCCAAAGCAAATCATTAAATCGACGGCAGTTGATCCGTTTACGAACACATTTCATCAATAATCGATGGTGAACTGTATCAAAATAGCTTGATAGGTCTCCTTCAATTATCCAGCGACCTCTAGGCTCATTGGATTCGGTCATTTGTAGTTTAACCGTACGAATGGCGTGATGGACACTGCGCTCTGGTCTAAAGCCATAGGACAACGAATGAAAATCATTTTCCCATATAGGCTCCATTGCCATGAGCATGGCACGTTGAGCTATTCTATCTCTAAGCGTTGGTATACCTAAAGGACGTAGCTTTCCATTGGCCTTGGGGATATAGATCCGTCTAGCAGGCATCGGTTGATAGTTACCTGACAGCAGATCATTTCTGATCTCATCAAGATAACCAGCCAAATTAGCCTGTATATGAATCTTTGTTAGTCCATCAACACCAGGCGTTTTAGCTCCTTTTGAAGAAAGCGTTACTTCAGCCGCTTGGCGAAGCCAATGCGGGTGACTGATAAGGCGCAGCAGTCGATTAACGCGGTGCGCTTTATCGGTTGCTGTCCATGTTGCTAATTTGCGTTGCATTTCGCTGATTATCAAAGGTCTTCACCTCATTAAGGTCAGATAATTTGCTCACGCAAATCAATTAAACTGTGTCCCTTCGCCATGTAATGGGCTTTCCCCATCTCAGACTACTACGAACACTCCGCCAGTTTGTTTGTCATCAGGGTCATGCTCCCTTAGCATTCAAAACAAACCTTCCCCGGTTTACCTACCTGAACTCGAACATATTGGGGTGGATGCCGATCGCAGTCTTTGACCTTATCGTGCTGTAAGGTGATGATGCTTAAACGCAGAATTGTGATTTAGCGTTTATCCATTAATAAGTACATATTTATTACTCATTAATTCGGCAATAGCGCCCATACATTTAGCACTATTACTGCACCATATTACCTGTTAATTCGTGTAGGCAATGGCGACGTTTCAGCCCATAGATGCGGGTTAATCGGTTCATGTTCTTCATCCGTCCAATACTTAGTCTAGAGGAGCATCTTGGCTTAACGAATTCGCCTCACTCCCCGTTGTCAGCGAGTTACATCACCTTATCAGCATACGATAAGTCACTGCCGCTCAGACTCAACTATCTGCACAACCAGATAGTGCCATAAACAATGTAGCTCCTGCCGTAGTGTTCATGTATTTCAGATAGACTCGTGGTTCATTAAAGCATTCCATGCTAGTGCTGAACTCCGGGCACACCATACGTCACATCACCACACCACACTTGATCTGGTTGAGTTACTGCAAACTGTCGATTAAGCGTGTTTGGGATCGCTATATGTTCTTGTGCAGCTTTCCTATAAGAATGCTTAGGCTGCTGACAGCTTAATAATCCAAGCTTTCTCATTAGATTACGGGCTCGATAACGACTGAGATTAATCCCTTTGTTAGTCACTAATTGCGCTATCGTTCGAGCACCGGCAGAGCCATTACTAATACGATGCGCGGCCTTCACTTCACTGCATAAAATTGTAAAATCAGCATCGATATGTTCTTTTCTTTTTAGCCAATATTTATAGCTACTTCGATGCACTTTGAATGCATTACAAATTGTGAGAATAGAGTGGCTCTGCTTGAGTGCGCTGATCAGCGTAAATTGTTCATCGAGTCTGACATCAAGAGAGCGGTAGCCTTTTTTAGAATAAGATTATGCTCCTCAAGACGGGCTACCTGTTTCTTCAGTTCACGGATTTCAATTTGCTCAGGGGTAATGGGAGAGGCTTTTGGCGTGCCACCCTGGCGTTCTAGTTTTAACTGTCTCACCCATTTATCCATGGTTGATTTACCCACGTTCATCGCCTTTGCTGCTTCGATGATGCTATGGTTTTTATCGAGGACTAATTGGGCTGCTTCAAGTTTGAATTCAGCACTAAATGTTTTTCTGGTTATCGATCTCATGTGTTCACCTAAAGTCATGTACGAGGTAATAATATCACCTCTATTTAGGTGGCCAAAATAACTATGCCACTACAAAAAGCTAAATATAGAACTGAGCGTGATAATGCGGTGGCGGCAAGAAAGATACTTGAGCAAAAGAATTCAGAACTAATGTTTAGGGCCTATGATCTGCAAGATGAATTGCTACAACACAAACAAACCATAACCCCTTTCACTGGTAAGCCTAAGTAGCCACATTATTTGGAATAGCGGTGTTTAACCAAATATGACAAGGAACTATGTGCCAGAAGAGGCCATTCCGCACTTTTGATGGTAACTTCGGCTTCACGCCCTAAGCAGACTAAAAACGTATCAGGTCGAACAGCAAAAATGAGCGAATTGCAGAACCTCAGATTGCGTTGGCTGGTCTTCGGCTATGGGTTGTGAACTCAACGGTGTGGATGCAACGTCATACTGTTTGAATTAGTTTAGTGCCGGAATTTAGTGGAAAGGTATTCTTATTAAAGCGATGTATGATCTCTACCACACTATTTGATCAGCTTGGTGTCGACCAAAAAAAAGGAATCCATACTCTACAAAAGAGTAACCTAATCGGTATCCATTGAGCAAAAAATGTCATTCAATTCTGCGTCAGTAGCGCAATGGTTTATCCGGATATCAAGCTTTACCTTTTGTCATCAGTTGCACACTACAAACCGTGCAACTATCTTTTTTACATAAAAAGGATGCTATTTTTCATAGCGTCTAATTCCCTTTAGTAGTGCTTATACAACCCCAAAGTTGAGCTGGATTTTCCCTCCGAAAACTTCGTAATGACATAAACTGTTACATTAAGCCGTTTGTTTGTTCTCGCTAATTAGTTATATTGGAAATCAATTGCGCAAGCGCTTGCCTAATTTGGCTTGGCATAACTAGAGCGTATTCGATGAGTACAGAAGATAAATTTTCTAATCAACTGAAATCTAATAATTCATTTTTAGCAAAAACGGTTTTTGACCTTCATAGACTTATTCAAGCGCAATCGGACGAGTTGTATCTAGAAAAAGATATGGGGTTTCCGGTCGCGGTATCGTCAACGCTGCTGTTTATGTCACAACAACTTAATGTGTCAACGATGCAAATTGCCACGGCGCTGAATATTACCCATCAACTTGTTTCACAGAGAATAAAGATGTTATTGAAATTAGGCTTGATTGAAGGGAGCACTTATGAAAACGATAAAAGAAAAACCTTATACAGTCTCACATCCAAAGGGCAGCAGAAAATTCAAGTTTTGAATTTGTATTGTCTTGATGCTGCAAACGCGTTTTCAGATTTGTCTGATGAAGTCGGCGTTGATTTACAGAAAGTATTGAATGCGGCTATTAATGCATTGCATAAAACGCCTTTCGGAAAACGGTTCCCAACCAACGTCCTCTCGTATGACGAGCAAACGTCGCGTAAGTGAAGGCTGTCCTGAGCACGAAATAGAACAAAGGTAAGATAATGATTTATTGTAAAAAACAGATTTTCTGTTTACTCGGGCTAGCAAGTTGCTTTGCGGTATATGCACAAGAGCAAAAGCCGACACTTGTTGTGGGTATTGTCGTCGACCAAATGCGGGCAGAGCAGCTATACCGTTACCAAAGTAAGTATTCTGAAAATGGTTTCAACCGACTCATGTCGAATGGTTTTAATTATAAAAATGCACAATATGATTATACACCCACGGTAACATCTGCTGGCCACGCATCCATTTACACAGGTACAACCCCCTCAAAGCACGGGATTATTTCGAACAGCTGGTACAATCGATATAATAATGGATATACAGGAAGCGTCGAAGACACTGAATTCGCCACTGTCGGCAGCAGACAACAAGTGTCGGTCGGTGCGTCGCCGGAAAATTTGCTGACAACGACAATATCGGATCAAATAAAGCTCAGCTCCCAACTTCGTTCTAAAGTTATCAGTATTTCACTTAAGGATAGAGCCGCAATACTCTCTGGCGGTCATCTCGCTGACGGTGTCTACTGGCAAGATACCTATGCGAGTTCCGGAAACTTTATAACAAGCTCATATTATATGCAGCAGCTTCCAGAATGGGTTAAAGCGTTCAACGATCAAGGTAGAGCTGACAAGTACTTAGATTCCACTTGGACACCCATGTTTGATATTGAACGCTATACAGAAAGCTACGCAGACAACAATACTTATGAAATCGTTCTAGGAGAAGAACGTGCCGTATTCCCGTATGACTTTAAAGTATTGAGAGAAAAGTATCGAAAGCGAAATTTAGAATACTTACTACTGGGCTTATCCCCATTTGGGAATACAGTAGTGACAGAGTTTGCACTGGAAGCACTTAAACGAGAAAACTTAGGTAAAAATGGTGAGACGGATGTTCTTTCAATCAGCTACTCGGTAACCGATAAAGTGGGACACCTATACGGTCCTAATTCAGTGGAGTTGGCCGATGTTTACGTGCGATTGGATAGAGAAATTGCAACCTTGCTAAATGAATTAGACCGCCACCTAGGTACGGAGAACTACATTGTCTTTTTAACGTCAGATCATGGAGCCATTCCTGTCGCCTCCTATTTAGACCATGTAGGTATTCCAGTCGATGTGGCCCGAGTTTCTCATTATAAGAAGATGTTAGAGAAGGGCCTCAATGAAAAACTGGGAGAAGGAGCTTGGCTACAACATTTCAGCGACGATCAAATTTATTTAAATCGAAAGTATATAAAGCAGCAGGGGTTGGCATTAAGTGATGTGCAGCGCGCAGCTTCCGATATTCTGGTTGAACTAGATGGTATACATGAAGCATTAACTGCGACCGACCTGCGAGTTCAAGGATATGTCAATCATGACTATAGGCATTTGGCGCAAAATGGCTATTACCAAAAGCGTTCGGGGGATTTGGTTTTAGTTTTTGAGTCAGGTGTCATTCAAGACGATGATTCTGAAATTCATGTGTCTCAGGTAAAAGGTACAGTGCATGGAAGTGGCTACGTATATGACACACATGTTCCTTTGCTCGTAATGGGGCCCGGATTAAAACACGGACAATCCGTCCGAAGGGTGTCGCCAACCGATATAGCGTCGACCCTCGCCATGATACTTAACATTCAACCGCCAAGTGGAAGCAGTGGCGAGCCTTTGTTTGAACTATTCCATTAGCAAATAGCGCATTTTTTAACGCTCAAACTTAATATGTGAAGACTATTACTTTGCAGTCAAATTTCGCCGCATAGGAAACGTAAATATGAAAATATCGAGAGACAGTGCATTGACGCTGAGTGTGTTTTTGTCCTTTGTTACGCTGTTTTACATTGTAGGATTTTGGTTAATCTTTCGCATGGCGCAAGCGACTCCATTGATGTTGTCAGTCGGATTCGCGACTATTGCAACCTGTTTGGTGCGACGTAAAAAACTGTCGAGTTTAGGTTGGGAGTGGGGGGCATGGAAATATCAGTGGATGAGTTACCTGATCCCGTTTTTCATCGTGTTTTGTGCATACAGCCTTATTTGGACTCTTGGTTTTGGCGATTTTTATAATGCTGATTTCCTCGCGGAGAAAAGGGAAAGCTATAACCTGAGTGATTGGAATGATTTCAGTATCTTCATGTTTCATTTCACCCTAATGGCATTGGTCAGTATTGTGATTTCCTTGCCTTCGATTTTAGGAGAAGAAATGGGCTGGCGAGGGTTGCTCGTGCCAGAACTATCAAAGTCTATGTCGTTTACAGGCGTTGTGTTGGTGAGCGGGGTGATTTGGTCGATGTTTCATTGGCCGCTGATTTTCTATGGCATGTATGGAAATCAAACGACGTCAATTTATTATCAGCTGTTTTGTTTTACCTTGTTTATTATCTCGACGGGTACAATCATGGCGTATATACGTTTAAAAACGAACAGCGTATGGACAGCTGTTACGTACCACGCAAGTTCAAATATTTTTATCCAGAAAGTGTTTAATCCAATGACCGTTGAAAAAGATGTGTCTGTATTCTTCGTTGATGAATTTGGGATAGTTCTCGCCATGGTGGCATCTTGCGTTGCATTCTTTTTCTGGACCAAGGGGAGAGTGGAATTCACTCCGGTTAGAATATCCAAGTAGTTAACCTTTAATAACAGTAAGTTAGTTAAGCGGTGTTCTTCCTACAGAGGACTTTCACCTCATTAGTTTATACCATGCTGGGCGTACACAAGCGCAGTAAAAGCGACCGCAAAAAGTGCGGCGCTTTCTGCGAGCGTTGAGGCTGTAGAAAAAGGTCGGAGCCAAAAAATATCTTAGGCTACGTTAAATGCATTTAGCGTTCAATGGTGAAACCTATCCACATTTCACGCAGCAACGCGTTTTTAGGGGCGATTTTGGCTAATTTTTATATTGGATTTTAAGATGAGGGTTTTTCTACTCCCTTGTTGATATTTTAAGGAGTAATTTTGAAATTCATCGCTCTAGTCGCTATCGCATTTTCTTTTAGTATTGCGGCTCAAACTGCAATGGTTAAAGTAAGTGGATTTGGACTTGAATATGAAATTGCAGGCAGCGGGAAATATACTGATAAACCTTTTATGACTATTGCTAAAATTGCATTTTCTCTCACGCTATTGGTTTTTAGCTTTGCTTCTGTTGCTGAAGGTAATACATCTAATGATTCATTCAATAAAGCCAAAAAGATGCTTGAACGGCAGGTGTATCAAGATCATAGAGAGACACTTTACTGTGGAGCAAAATTTGATGCTAAAAAGAACATCGAAGCGCCTGTTGGTTTTGTGACTACTACTCATTTAAAGCGGGCTAAGAGAATTGAATGGGAACACGTGCACCTTTAGATTTAAAAAGCTGAGAATAGCAAGAAAACCCTTGTGTAGGAGGGATTTTAAACATTCTCATCTAGCGCTCAAGTTTGAGGAGAAAAACTTGAGAATCTACCGTTCTCATTCTCATGTTTTTCTCCTCAAGTTCTTTGCTTGCCTTCTTGCGATAGGTAAAGGCCCCAACCTGAAATGGGACCTTTCATTTGGTTGCTCTTCGCCAATCGGGCGGAATATAAAATCTCAGCTCAACGGATGTCCAGTCTATTGACTGCCATTGAGCGCTGTACGGAGAGGCACTAATCTCATTTGAAATCATCATTTTCATTTCTCCTTGAATAAAGTTTTTCGAATTCTCTGGCAACGGAAGACCCGTTGGAAATGGGCTCACTTTCGTGTCCAGACACCAGTCTGTATCTGCATCGTTACAATGCAGTATTCGCTTTTTCCAACCTCCTCTACCTGAATCACTATCGGCTACGTTGGCTTCCCAAATGTGCGTTTATATTAAAGTTTGATAATTCTTAATAGTGTTTGATCATTTATAATATAGTTTGATATTTTTTGGCGATTTTGCTGAGGAAGCCGGTTAAGGACTAACACATTTCTGCCCCAAAGCTTGCTAGAACACCTTTGGACAATTGCAAATTGACGAATGAGTTGCCCTACAAATTCTTATTTACTCTGCCTTTATCCCTGCCTTTAGATCTTCTTAATGAGTGAGCGGAGCTGGATGGGTATACAGTCATATTCAAATTTAAGTCGTTTTGAGCGTTTTTAAACTCATTAGCTTGTGCATTTTTCCAGCCTGAAATCAACAAAATCTCTTAAAATCATTTGCATATACTTCCCCAAAATTAGTTAATATGTTTGGAAAACGCGCATGCGCGTTTTTCCTGATAGTGTATTTGATAAAAAGCTGGTAACTTCTTTGTAATACAATCAGTTAACTGTGCGCGTTTTCACTGGTCTAATGAGGTAAACACGCATGCGCACTAATAAAATGTTATGAATGCCTGAAATTTGGAGTGTGATTTTAACTTATGGATAAAAGAGAAATAGCTGCAAACTTAATACTACGGGCTGTTAAGTCATACGTAAATGCACAAAATGATATGGATTACATACAAGCTATTTTATTAGCTGGTTCTTCTGTTGGAATAACAGAACCATTATTGAGAGAGCAGCAAACTAAAACGGCTACGGAAAAATCAATTGATGTCATAATGAAGATGCGTGCATCTGATATTTTTTGGGAAGGTAGTAAATTAGTTATTAACCAAAATACTAAAACTTTGAGTCGCAGGGAAAGAGATGATATCTCTAAACGCACACGGATTTTTGATCGCGGTATCTATAATTCTCTCAAACATACCGGTAAACCTAAACAGGACTTAAGTCCTTCTGACGATGTTATTATTGAAGCAGATTTTCAAAATGAGGCAGAAGAAATCATTTATGATGCAGTGCATGATTTTAATTCCTTAAAATTTGATGAGAACTTTCAATATCATCAACTTCCTGAAGAGATAATTCTTTTATTAAATTGTGGTGATCCTATGGGGATTATACCTGATCCTGTTGCAAAACAGCGTACGCATTCATAACAAGGTTTTTCAAGTCGGACAAATTACAGTTGGCTTTTTGTTCGTGCCTCACTTATTTTAGCCAACTGCAATTTGCCGCTTAAAACAGCGTTATGCACTACTAAACTAAAAGGCCGGTTTAAAAATGGAATTACTTTGTAATTTGATCGCTGGTAATGAAAAGCTTGTCCTTGGATCATTATTCACTCTCTTTGGTGTATTAGTCGCCGGAATTATTAATTTTTTGCTTAAACGTTTAGAGTTAAGTCATGCTCGTAAAATGAAAAAAATAGAATTCGCGTCATCCTTCAAACAGGAAAATCTTTTCAAACCAGTTGTATCTTTTTTAGAGGCTGACCTTATTGCTCTGCAAGCTGTTTATGGGCTCCTTTTCGTCGAAAAAAAAGACCGGCGTGAAGTGAAAATTAATAATGATCATTTAGTGATGCTATCTTCCATTGAGGCCCGAATTAAAGCCCTGACAGATAGTGCTACATATGAAAAATTTAATGAGTACTCACGAAAGCGGCTAAGAATTGGAAATGCACTAGAAAATATAGAGCTAGACCCGTATGCAGAGTTAAAGTCTGCTATCGAACTGGCCTCAAATATCATGAAAACACTATATGAGCAGGCAACAGACATTGAAATCAAAACTACGCATTGAGATCTCGCATAACAAGGCGCATCACTCGCGGCCTGCGATCGCTGGGACGTCAACCTGCTGCGCAGCTCGCCGCCCGTGTGCTTTGCGTTAATCCATAGAAATTTTAATCCTAAACTCACGAATTAGATTTGGAAACCTAGCTCGCTTCTGTCCAACAATTTTTTGCCTCTTAATGAGGCGTAATACAACTATCGAAAGTACTGAGCATGCCTAATCCTTTCATTTCTGAAACTTACGAACCGCCTAAGATTTTTGACAATAAGTATTTTCATTTTAGAGTTCTTGAAGACGAAATTGCAGAATTAGATTATGAAGCTGTAATGTCTAGTCAAAAAAGGTTGCAAGGAATTTTTGGCTCAGGTTTTGAGTGGCCTAGAAGTGATATGACACTTGAAGAAAGTGCAGCTAGCTTAAAAGTCCATAAACAAGAGTTTGAATCACGACAGGCGTTTGCTTATTCAGTATTTAATAAATCAAAAAACAAATGCCTCGGCTCTGTTTACATCGACCCGAGCGATTCTCCTCACTTTCAATGTGTAGTCCATTTATGGATTCGAAATGATAGCATCGAACTAGATAATGAGCTTTTTCAAACAGTCCGTAAATGGCTCTCTGAGGAATGGCATTTTTCTAAAGCTGCATTTCCAGGGCGGTGTATTTCATGGGAAGATTGGTCTGATGAGTTAAAAATTGTATAATAAGCATTAAGGAACGGGTGTTAGCGTGTATCCGATTGCCATACTTTCCCTAATGACAATCATCACTTCAAGAGCTTTAACTCTAACCAATAATTGTCCATTTTCAAGTTAGCGTGGCCAACACATTTCTGCCCCAAAGCTTGCTTCAAATTAAAAAAAGCAAGTCGGGCGAATAAAGCTGTATCGATAGAAAAGCTAATGTGATGTTGTTACTTTCAACCTAGAAGCCATGCCTGTCCGATCTTTCACTGAATCAAGTTCAATAATGAGTCAGACGTGAGCGGTAAAAGAATGAGGAAGCTAAAGCAATATCAAGTGATTACCTATGGAAACTGTATAAAAACCGCTACCGCAAAAAAGTAAATTCCTGTAGCATCATTTATACCAATTGTCATGGATGTGGCAGCGGCCAAGTCCAATAAGCGATTTATGCCTTGCAGACAGCGCAACGCATAAATACTAAGGCGTTACATTTGATAGGGGGAATATGGGTAAAGTTAAGCTGAAGGTAAAAAGAAAGCGCAATTATCGTATCCACAACGACTTATCAAACGGTGCATTTCATTTTAAAAAAGAACTTGAAAGGCGGCTTGTTGATGGCAACGAAAGTGGTATCACTTATGTTTCTATGTCTTGTTTAATCATGCTAGCTTTCGCAATAGAAGCAAAGATAAACTTTATTGGCGAAAAGTGCGTTGAGGGATGGATAGAACGAAAGCCCTTTAGAGAAAAGCTAAAGCAGGTCTGCAAAGCCTTAGAAATTAATCTAGACGAGAACGGCTTAAGACAAACAATATATCTTTTAAACACATGTCGAGACGACGTTGCTCATGGTAAACCTATTACTTTATCAGATACTTATGAAGTGATCGTACCACAAGGAGAGGAGCACCATCCCAAGGATTTGATTCCAAAGTGGATGGAAATCTGTACTGCCAAAAAGACTATAGGTATATATGCTGATATTAATGACTTTCTACAGCAACTTTTAGAGAAATCCGGATTAGGTACATTCGATGCAACCTCTAATGGAGAGTTTGAAGTTGGATTTGTCGAGAATGTTGAAAGCTAAAAACATAATCGGGTAGCCTGAGGTATCTAGCCTCCAGCCCCCACACCACACTGCATGCGGCTCCGCACAGGGCGGTTCAATTAGAACGCCTAATCTAAACTTTCTGTGTTGACATTGTGCTTTTTAGGCTTTGCAATTAAATAGGTATTATGCTCAACATACTTAGGATTGTTGCTAAGACAAATTTCAATTTGCTCTTTTTATATCTTTTTTTGATTTCGACTCAAATACCAAAATTTTCCATATGAATCTTTTGCAAAAAACTTATCGAGTTTTTGCAAGTGTAACTTTATTAATGGGGTACTCAGTTGAATTGGCTCTGACGGTTGCAATAGCCGAGGAGAATTCGGAGTATTAAGGACGTTTGCAACAGCTTTTTCTTCATCTTTGTATATGTAACCAAATGACACCATCCAAATTGGAGCGGAACTCAAATTTGTGACGGTAAGACCTATGTGGTGCTCATTTGTCTTAGGATCTGTGATAATTGATGTTTCTAACTTTAGCTTTCTTCGATTGAGAAAAGGTTGATAAAACAATGCTACCAGAACAGCAAGTAGAGTAGATATTGCACCAATTGCATTCCAATCAATCGTTCCCAACTTAATTTCCATTCGCTCACCTTGTCCATTCGTTCTAAAACATTAATTTTTATATCTAGGGTCTGTTGATCTTTGCTGTACAAATGTTATTCAGCAATATATCGGCAGCCACATTAACATAAACGCCAGTGACACCATACTGGCGTAATTTCTTGCTAGCTTGTCATATCTTGTTGATATTGCTCGATAGTGTTTAATTCTTCCAAAAGCATTCTCCACTAAATGTCGATACCGATATAAGCACCAATCGACTCTTTCTTGAGGTGTATTCTTATAGCGGCGCCTTGGAATAACAGATTTCCCGCCTTTATTTGCGATAAGTTTACGAAAAGCATCGCTGTCATAACCTTTATCTGCAATGACGGTATCAACCTGCTTCAGGTGTTCAATTAAGCTGGGGGCGTGTGTAATATCGTGTTTTTGGCCTTCTGATAATTCGAAATAAATCGGTAATCCTCCGCTGTCGACGGCTAAGTGAATTTTGGTTGAATTACCGCCTCGACTTTTACCAATACTCTCATTACTTAGCGTCGCTGCACCTGCACTGTGCTGGTGAGCCCGTACTATTGAGCCATCAATAAAGACCCATTCTATATCAGCAAGATTGGCTAAAGCCTTGAATAAATGTGCTAGAACGCCTTTCTTAGACCATAAATGAAACCGTCTAAATACCGTGCTCCAATGACCGAACTCTTTAGGTAAATCTCGCCAAGGGATACCTGTTCTAAGGCGGTAAAGAATACCTTCGAATGTTTGTCTATGTTCAGGTTTGTCATAAACACGGCCTGTGCTTTTCATTAAATGAAATAGCTTTTCCCAGCGTGCATCGGTTAGCATAAGTCTTCGCATGGCTTGAGGTTATGGTTACTTTTGGCGAAGCAAATTATAACGTCTTGCCATGCTGTCTAAAAATCACTCTCGAAAGATCAACAGACCCTAGTTACCAGCTAAAACATTGCTATCCTTCGAGCCGAGAGTCCAGAATAATCCATTTAATAACCTGATAGCTCTTTTTCTCTCAAACAAAATGCCGTGTTGATCGATTCGAGATTGGCAAACTTTTCTCGAGAAGATAAAGATTGATTATGCAAAGTTTTTCTTTCTGCACCAGACACTTGTATATCAAGAGTATCGAGACATTTACTCGCTTTAAATTTACGAAGCCAATCAAAATCCAATTCACTTAGCGAGGTAGGGTCTATAAAATTGCACTTCCTACTTACCTAAACTCTTCATTTTTAACTGACGCCATACCCGCTTTACTGTCGCTTCACTGCACTTAGCTTTTATCGCGGTGTCACTAATAGATTCCCCCGATTTTCTCAAAGCAATTATTAAATTGTGAGTATCTTCATTAGCCTGCCGGCCTTTGTATCGCCCTGCGACTTTCGCTAGTTTAATCCCCTGCTTCTGACGCTCCCTTCGATCTTCGTAATCATCCCTCGCAGACTGTAAGGCGAGCTTCAAAAGCATAGCTTGAACAGACTCTAAGACTATCCGCGCCATACCATCAGAATTATTGACTAAATCAGACAAATCCATAACGCCAGGTATGCACAATTTAGCGCCAGTATCTTTAATTGTTTGGATAAGACTTTCTGCTTCTTGGAGCGGCAACCGGCTAATTCTGTCTAATTTCTCGGATATAACGACTTCGCCAGGTTGTAAGTCATTAATCAGGCGCAAAAGTTCTGGACGGTCTGCTCGAGCACCTGAGGCTTTTTCTCTATAAATCCCCGCTATGTAATAACCTTCGGCCTTGGCGTTAGTTACTAGCTGCTCTTGCCGTTCTAGGTCTTGGCTTTCAGAGCTAACACGCATATAGATTCTAGCTATTTTCATATCATTTACTTGTTCAAATCCAATCAGGATCAAATGGATTTTCAGAACAAAGAGCTTCTAAAGTAATAGGCAAATTAGAGTTATTTAACCGCTTGAAATTATTAACAACTATTACAATGGCCGTATCTTGATCCATACCTCCATCAGTTAACCTTTTTATTGCTTGTTGTAAAAGTTGATTTAATTCATCCTCAGGCGTGCGAAGTTTTACATCAGGAACAAGCACTAATTCATGAGTGGGAAAATCAATTTGATTCGTCCGACCGTTAATGCGATATGTACAGCTTGTATAACCCTTTTTAGTAGCAGCTTTAAAATTGCCATTACTGGTTTTTACCCCCCCTATTGAAGCAGAACCATTAACTACCATTACGCTATTTACTGTTGGATGGGTCACTCTTTGTCCTTTCTTAAAATCAACCATAAAAAATCCCTTACAATTGCCGAGCACAAAATAGCTTATTTGAGTATACCCATAAGAACCTGTTATTAGCACTAGGTTCATTTAGATATTCTGCAATATAAATGAGCTACAACAAATAAACCACTCAAATGAGCCCCCTATCTCCTCCCATTTTATAAGGGTAGCTTTTGAACTCTACAGAAGTCCCCCATGAGGTAAGGGAAAATCACCACTTTTACTTGCATTATTGACCGCCCCGTCATACTATTGACTTGTAGCTTGTGGCGGTAGGAACATCCCCACGTAAAAAACCCAAATTCCCGTATTATTGTGGCGGTAGGAACATCCCCACGTAAAAAACCCAAATTCCCGTATTAGCTACCGTAAACCCCAGTTTAACAACTGGGGTTTTTCGTATGGAGCAATTGTGCAATTAAAAAAACTTACACCGTCTTTCTACATAGATAACCAAACGCTAATTCAAGCTCTAGATTTTGATATGAAACTAGGCGAATGGATGCCAGGCAAAGTTAGAGGCCACGGAATAGTAAAAATTTCCTTGGGTGATCTAACGTTTGCAATACCAGTGCATTCAAACATAAGACATGATGCGTCCTTAATCCTTGTCCGAAACAAAACTCATCCAGATCCTAGAATTAAAGGTATGGGACTTGATTACGCAAAAGCAATGCTTATCAAGGATGATACTCACATTTCCGATGAAGTATTTGGGTTAAAACCAAGGTGGGCTATAAAACATCTTGAAGGTAAAGAGCATCACGTTGAGAAACAATTTACCGCTTATGTTGATAAATATGTTCAAGCCCAAATTACTAATGATATATATGTCTTAAATAGTATGGAGTATAGATTCTCTACGCTAGTGAACTACCATACCGAGCTAGGATTATAATGTGAGAGAGTAATAAATTCTCATACCAAGTAATAAAGATTCATACTGAGTATTAAAGTATCATACTAAAATGGCAGCGTTCACAGTCGATACGCTGCCATTCCTAAATCGAAAATGCCCCCAAAGCGTGTCAGCCGCATAACACACTACTATCTTTGGCAACTAACCATTGACCAAATTTTAGTAATGGAACAAAGTAATTATGAATTTATGACCAATTTGGCTCTGCCACTACAGTTTGAGTTTGTGATGAGAGTTGCCAGTCCCTTAGGCAGGCGTTTGTTTTTTCGTATATGGATGATCGATTCAAATGTCAAAAATATATAAATACTTTTCAAATGATGTAATCGAACTAGTTTTCCAAAAAGAAGGATTTTGTGGTGTAAAATGTTCTTTACCTCAGGATTACAATGATCCTTATGAGCTTTTCCTTGGTATGGATTTGAACACTCCTGCTGATCAACTTGCTTTTTATAATGATATTATTTCTGGTATTCCCCAAAGCCCAACGACATGTTTTTCTAAATCTCCGATTGTTTCCCCTATGTGGGCGCATTATGCAAATAATCATACAGGATTCGTATTAGAGTTTGATTTAGATAAGTTGCAAGAGCACTTTAAAGGTAACCCAATTTGGGATGTTACATACAGAGATGCACCAAGTGAGCACCTTCAACCTATCCTTCAAAGAGCTGCAGTTTTAAAAAAACCACGTCACTCTTATGCGTTACAAGAATATGTTTTTGTTGAATCATATTTTGCTAAATATGATGACTGGAAATACGAGCAAGAATGCAGGTTTGTTGATATAAAAAAAGTATCGGAGAAAGTAGCGGGGAACGATATTTTATACATTCCCTGTGATTTGGTAACTAGTATTATCATTGGTTCAAAATACTCTAAAGAAAACATTAATTTGACGAAAGAAATAGCTAAAAAATATGAATTAACTTGGTATGAGTTAGTTATTGGTAAAAGCCACCCAAAACCATATATTAAAAATGAGTCTGGTGATGTTTTTACATTCTCTCAGAGCGATATTTTAATTGCGCCTCATACTTGTGATAGTTGCTCAGAGCCACTAGTAGCAGAGAGCGATTTGTGTCCTTGGTGTTGCATAACCGAAGCCCATAAGGATGACGCCGCAAGAAGTAACCCATTTAGAATGTTAAGTTCAATGGGGCAGCTAGACAGCTACATGAAAGCTATGAGTAAAATTAGGAAATAGTTTCGTAAACAAAAAATACAAGTCGTTAAAAGGGGGAACAGTAGGCTTTTGCTCTTTCGATGCAAATTATTGCCTTTCAACTTTTTATGAATCTCATTTAAGCAATTTTAGCTCTTACAAGTTGTAGACAAACTGAAAGTACATTATGTTGTTCATCTAAAATGGATGACCAGATTTTTCTTTTCAACAAGGAGTTCATTTTGCAAGATTTGGTCGAACGGTTTTGCGTTGCTTTAATCGATGAGTTGAATGAAGCTGAATACTTAAATCCTGAGCTAAGTTCTTTCCCTCATGGCTCTTGCGCAGCTATTAGCCAGATGGTTGCGCTATATTTGGACGCTAAAGGAGTTGAAGAAGTCGTATTTACTCGAAATCGAGCAATTATCTCGGGTAGAAATAGTGTTCACTATTGGGTGCTCGTCGGTTCTGAGGTAATCATTGACCTAACCGCAGAGCAATTTGACGAATTTAAGGGTAGCTGCATACGACTCGTCACTGACTCTCCATTTCATAGTCAATTTGAGCAGCTTAGTTTTAGTCGACCAAATTTGGATAGTTTGGTACGCCCAGGAATTGGTGCCGACAATATTGTTTTCTATAAAAGGTTGTTATCTAGGCTCGGGAGCGCATAACACATATGAGCCTTCCGCCAGTCAATAGGCGAGCCTAACTTATTTGACTGCTTTTGCAGTCAAATTAAAATCAATCAACAAATTCATCTACTTCGTCTGTCATTTAGCTGTCAAATCATCGTTTACAGCAAACACATAT
>NZ_JACJFI010000650.1 GCF_014164505.1 Shewanella sp. SG41-4
CTAAAACTTATGGTGGTGAAGTTAAGAACTTCGCACAAATCGATAACGCTCCAGAAGAGCGTGAGCGCGGTATTACAATTAATACTTCTCACATCGAATATGACACACCAATTCGTCACTACGCACACGTAGATTGTCCAGGTCACGCGGATTATGTTAAAAACATGATTACCGGTGCTGCACAGATGGATGGCGCAATCTTAGTAGTTGCTGCTACAGACGGTCCAATGCCACAGACACGTGAGCACATCTTGCTTTCTCGTCAAGTAGGCGTACCTTTCATCATCGTATTCATGAACAAATGTGACATGGTAGATGACGAAGAATTACTAGAATTAGTTGAAATGGAAGTGCGTGAGCTTCTTTCAGAATACGACTTCCCAGGTGATGATTTACCAGTAATTCAAGGTTCAGCTCTTAAGGCTCTAGAAGGCCAGCCAGAGTGGGAAGCAAAAATTCTTGAGCTTGCAGAAGCTTTAGATACATATATCCCAGAACCAGCTCGTGACATCGATAAGCCATTCCTACTACCAATCGAAGACGTATTCTCGATTTCAGGTCGTGGTACAGTGGTAACAGGTCGTGTTGAACGTGGTATCGTTCGCGTATCAGACGAAGTTGAAATTGTTGGTGTTAGACCAACAACTAAAACGACTTGTACTGGTGTAGAAATGTTCCGTAAGTTACTTGACGAAGGTCGTGCTGGCGAAAACTGTGGTGTGTTATTACGTGGTACTAAGCGTGATGATGTAGAACGTGGTCAAGTACTAGCTAAGCCTGGTTCAATTAACCCACACACAACTTTCGAATCAGAAGTTTACGTGTTGTCAAAAGAAGAAGGCGGACGTCATACTCCATTCTTCAAAGGTTACCGTCCACAGTTCTTCTTCCGTACAACAGACGTAACAGGCACAATTGAGTTACCAGAAGGCGTAGAAATGGTTATGCCTGGTGATAACATCAAGATGGTCGTTACTCTGATTTACCCAATCGCGATGGACGACGGTTTACGTTTCGCTATCCGTGAAGGTGGCCGTACAGTTGGTGCTGGTGTTGTAGCTAAAATTATCGCGTAATAGCGACTTTAGTGAACACAGAAAAGGAAGCTTAGGCTTCCTTTTTTATT
>NZ_JACJFI010000651.1 GCF_014164505.1 Shewanella sp. SG41-4
TTGCTTTGGTGGGACACCACCAATTGCTGTATTGGGTCTTTCATTGTTATAAAACCATAGCCATTGTGTCGCATGTTCCTGTACCTCGGCAATACTATTCCAAAGATATTGGCTCAGCCATTCGTATCGCACAGTCCGATTATAGCGTTCTACATAGGCATTCTGCTGTGGATTGCCAGGCTGAATAAATTTCAGTTCTACATTGTGTTTTTCAGCCCAGGCAGCCAGTACCGCACTTATATACTCTGGACCATTATCACTGCGTATCTGTTTTGGTTTTCCACGCCATTCGATGATTTGATCCAATGTTCTCACCACACGCTCCGCAGGTAAGGAGAAGTCGACCTCTATCGCCAAGCCTTCACGGTTGTAATCATCAATTACGTTCAATAACCTAATGCTGCGACCATCTTCCAGTTGGTCGTGCATAAAGTCCATAGACCAACATTCATTGATTGCCTCTGGCACCGCCAATGCGTCCGGTTTATCACGCTTCAAGCGTTTCTTCGGCTTAATTCGTAGATTTAGCTCCAATTCTCGGTAAATCCTATACACCCGCTTATGGTTCCATCGGTAGAGTTTCACGTTACGTAAAAAGTAATAACATAGCCCAAACCCCCAACTCCGATGGGTTGATGTCAGTTGCTGTAACCAGTCGGCTATTGCAGCGTTTTCATCACTGAGTTTTGCCTGATAGCGATAACAGCTCTCACTGAGTCCAAACAAGGCACACGCAAATGCGATCGAAATGGCTTTATCTTGCACCGCCTTTTGCGCCAGCTCCCGCCGCCGCGACGGCTTTACCACTTTTTTTCGATGGCCTCTTTGAGTATTTCAGCTTTGAGTCGCTCTTCGGCATACATTTTTTTGAGTCGTGAATTCTCAGCCTCTAACTCCTTCAATCGCGCCATCATAGAAGCGTCCATTCCACCGAATTTGGCGCGCCATTTGTAGAAGGTCGCAGAGCTCATGCCATGCTCACGGCAAAGCCCCGGAACAGGGGTGCCAGCTTCGGCTTGTTTAAGAATTGCTAGGATTTGGCTGTCGCTAAATTTTGATGTTTTCATGCAGAATCTCCCTGCGTATATATTACGAGAAAATTCTACTTTTGAAATCTACTATTTT
>NZ_JACJFI010000652.1 GCF_014164505.1 Shewanella sp. SG41-4
TGCAGCAACCACCACAAGATGGTTGCTGCACCACATCACCCTTATGCCAATGCTGAAAAAATTAGTTTAGCGCAATTGGAACAAGCAAAATGGGTACTTAGAGAGCAAGGTGCTGGTACTAGACGTATTTTTGAGGGCGCCATCCATGGTGTAATTGAAAAGCTCAATGTCTGGAAAGAGTACGAACATGTATTGCTGTTAAAGGCATTAGTCAGAAATGGGGCTTACTTAAGCTGCCTGCCCCATATTACCGTAGAGCAAGATGTTGCTGAAGGTAAGCTGGTTATTATTGATACACCACAGCTTAACCTACAGCGTCAATTGTCTTTTGTATGGCGTAATGATGCGGGTGATAATCCGCTGCGTGATTGCGTCCTAAATGAAGCAAGACGTATGAGTAAAACGCTTTAATGGTATTTGATAACGCCTTTAATTAACCACTTGATGGATTGTTAAAGGAGTTATCGATTGAGTTGACTATCCCATCACCGAACACATTTTAGTGGCTATCTGTTCTCGAGTAATAACCCCAAGCAATAACCCTTCATTCACCACAGGAAAACTACTCGGTTTATTCGCAGAAGCATGTCTTAAGCGTTCTTCATAACTCATAAAGCGACTACCGGTATACATTCCGCTAGCGGTAACAGGAAACAGCTTCTCTCTGTCGACAACCATTAACTCAACAAGATCAGCAATTTTATCGTTACCAGATACTGTCATCACTTGCGTCTGCATTAAATCAGCAACATGACTATTAATGTGTTTGTTATATTCTTCAGACCATAAGCATCTTAATAAATCTTGCTGAGATACGAATCCTAATAAACGATTTTGCTTGTCGACAACTGGTGCACCGCGTTCTTGCGCAGCAGTGAGTTGCATCAGTCCTTCATGAATAGAGAGTTCTGGTGATAATGTAAAAGGTGTGGCTTCCATTAATTCACTGACAGTAAGATTAATAATTGATTTAGGCATAGCAGTTCTCCCATTCGTTTTTAGCGAAGGTGTAAGGTTAGATTCATGGTGGATTTGGGTTAATACTGAATGTGATTTGAAAAAGTCTGTGGTCGATTGACTGACCATTGATCGACTTGATATTGGTACGTTGGGTATTGGTTTATC
>NZ_JACJFI010000653.1 GCF_014164505.1 Shewanella sp. SG41-4
TATCAATTCAGCAATCAAAGGCGAGCAACCACCAGAGCTATTACCGTTTGTGGGTAATGAGCGACTTAATATGCCTAACGGGCTTATGTTCAGCGTCAAAGACTACATCGTCTTAGTTGAAGATACCGGTCGGATAATTCGAGAAGATAAGCGTGGTGCCATTAGCTCAAGTAGCCAGGACATACTGAATAGACTCAACATCCCCGCAGAGAATTGGCTTAAAATCACTACTGAATTTGGTGCATTATTTAAAGGAGCTGTCGGAGCATTACCCGCATTCACTGAATATTGTGAGCATTTAGAGCGAAAGCGACGACAAGGCGCTGCAAATTGTCAGCGCTGGCTGTGTGCTTAAGTCATCATCCCCAATCAAATTATAATTCTTTTAAAACTTGATGGTTAAAAAAGTTTTTCTGATGTGCTAAATTTCTTAGATGACCATAAATTACTCATTTAACGATAATATTTTAGCCATATCGATAAAAATTGATGAGTTGATCACATCAATCGTAACCCTCGCCAAAGCCATGAAAACGAGTTATGTTCATTGTTCAAGAAATGGGTGGCATTTTTGTGGGTGGCATTTTTGTGATGTTAAACGCGAGGCAATCAAAAAACTGTTGCTGGCTGGTGAAACCTATTCAAGTATTCAGCAAGTTATAGGGTGCTCACCGTATCTAGTCCAGCAAGTTAGTCGTGAGTTAAAGCAAGATCAAGAAGTTAAATAACTACTTACTTTTCAATTTTTACATATTGGAGGTATTGCTAGTAAACACCAAAGATTTAAATATATAGAATACTCTGTTTGCATCCAGATGTGTTATTTTTCAGTAATACATGCGAAAATAAAAATAGTTATGCAATAGATTTTTATTGATATTTTTTAAATCTTAAGGAAAAAGGAGACGGTATGGATAAGTTTTTATTTGGAATGGTGTTATCGATTTGTGTATTTAATGTTGCTGCAAAGCCAATTTATTTAGAATGTGAAGTCAGTAATAATGATGCAATTCTTAAATTTTCAGCCAGCGTAGATGAAGAAACTGGTAAAGCATCATTTGTTCAATCAACTGGATTTACATTTAAATCAGAAGCTATTTTTTCACCGAATAAAATAGCAT
>NZ_JACJFI010000654.1 GCF_014164505.1 Shewanella sp. SG41-4
GTTAAAATGAATGGATCAATTGACGCCAAGCCTATTTTTATGATTGAAAAATTAAGTCCCCAAATCATAGTGATACATATTGCCAAACTAAAATCTTTTGCGTTCATAAATCCTCAATAATCAACAATCTCACTGTAGAGCTGCGCATTTTACAATCCTTTATGTTATTCGCACTGTGTACCAACTAAAGTGTTGAAGCTGGAATACATTATCGACATCAACCCTGACGTTATTTAATCCACGATTAAGAGTTGTTCTATTAATGGTAAAATGTATTTGATAGCATCTTTCTTATGTCGGACCAAAGCAGAAATAATTGCCCCCTCTTTCAGTAATAATAGTTGCTCTGCAAGATTCTCCGCTTGTTGAGCAGTTCTACTAATAGGTTTAACTATATTCAATAGCAATTCGTAAACATCATCCTTATGGCTTTTACAAGCCATTGCAATTGCTTCATCTAATGGTTCACTTTCCACACTGGTGTTAATAAAGTAACACCCTCGAAAGGGGCCAATAGTCGTTGTTCTATTATTAAACCAGTCGTCTAATCCAACAAAAATACTAGTTATTGCCTGTTGTGGACTTTCATCATATTGAATCAACGACACTAGCCATTGCATAAAACGTTCATGTCTTAAATTTATGGTAGCTAATATCAGTTCATCTTTGCTACGAAAGTGGCAATATAAGGTCCTTTTGGAGATTTTTGCTTCCTCCAGAACCGCATTAATACCTGTGGCATTGATACCATTTTGATAAAAAACTTCTAGAGCGCTCTCGACCAAATGTGCTTTTTTCTTACTCAAAATACTTCCTTAAATATAACTTGTAAATTCATTGTTCAGTGTGAAAGGTCGATTTTTAGATACCTAGTCAAACTGTTCATAGTTCCAAACAATTGTAATATCACCTGCAGATTGTTCAAAATACTTTTCCTTAATCACCAGATACTGCGTATCGTTAAAAAATCATCCATACAATTTTTATTTTTGAAACTTATAGTAAACACACGATTGATATTATTATCATCCTAGTCAAGTAAGAACGTCTGAAACCTTAAAGTCATAGCCAAAAAAAACCGTGATAGGAGGTTATAATCGGCTTTATGGCTGCGCGATAT
>NZ_JACJFI010000655.1 GCF_014164505.1 Shewanella sp. SG41-4
GGCCCGCCGGTTTGTGCCCAACCAGACGATGGAATCGTTGATTGATATGCTTTAAAGTGGCCAGAACCAGTATAAATAGTATTGTCACCTTTGAATATGGCAGCCATGCCTTGTGAAACCTTACCATCTCCCCAAGCAATAACGCTCACCGAACAGGTCTCTAACGACTGCGGGCTACTATCGATATCAAACTTGAATGATTCGATTTTTTTCCAATTACTGCCATTGGCCCCACGGTAAACCACCGTAGGTGTACTACCATTACCTGGTGAATGTACCACAATGAAATCATTGTCTGCGGTGACGTTAGCGGTTATTGGGGTTGCTGCGACCATAGTTGATGCACTCATTAGGCACATACTGATTAATGTTTTTTTGAGTATACTCATCCTGACTTTCCTTATTCTGGTTTAGTAAATGTTTGAATCACGCTTAATAACTTAAGCTGAATTAAAACTAACAGTTAAGATGAAAAAGTCAGTAAAGTTAGAGGGTTAAAAAGGGGGTGTTTTGTGTTTTACCCAAATTTACCCTAGTATTTAGTGGACTATAAAAATGGAAATGCATAGCGTCTAAGATGATGCATTCATTCTAAAAAGGATATTTTATGAAATACATATTACCCCTAGTCACTTTGCTTAGTTGTGTTGGTAGCGCATCTGCACATCAACTTGCATTCAATGAGCTCACGCCAGTCAACATGGCGATTAAAACTGAAATCACTTTTGAACTGAGCGAGATGGATATGATTAAACAATATCATTACCGTGCTCAGTACTTTGATATTGAAAAGTGGATGATGAGTAAACAACTGACATTACACAATGATCACGCAGCCGCATCTAATGGTGCTCCGCAATCGATGAATACTCGTCAGATGCAACAACCGGAAGTCGAAATAGATGATTTAGGGGGCTTTCATGGTGTGATAGATCCATTCGCTAAGTTACAAGACAATAATGCTAATTCACCCGATCTTAATAGCGTGACAAATCGAATCAATATCGCAGGACTTGTGGCTGTATCGATGTGTAATGCTTACGCTTCGATTAATATCAAAGATCAAAACAATAATCTAATGCCAAAGTTTATTGCTCCCAATAGCTTTTTAGTGGG
>NZ_JACJFI010000656.1 GCF_014164505.1 Shewanella sp. SG41-4
GGTCAATATCTTCTATGCCTTTATCATACAAATAAGAAAGCTTATGTTTTGCAGCAAGATCTACAATAAAAGATGACAACTCAGCTCTTCTATCTATATAAACAAGAAGTGCATCAGCAATTGATTCATAAAATTTAGTCCACTTAAAGCGAATATCTTCTTCAGGCGTATTACCAAATCGCTCTTTCCAAAAATTATGATTCATGAACCTTTTATAATCTTGTTCTTGTTCATAAAAGGTAAAGTTTAAAAGCCCATTTGCTATCCATTCACCAGGTTCAACTTTCCATATGGTTTGCCTACCCGTATAAAAATACCACTCTCTCTGTTGTTGAGTTGACTGCTTCCACTCAACAGATATCAACTTCCCATCTTTTTTATTCTCGGTAACAACTCCAATAGCTTTGATGGCCATAACCGACACAGAATGGCCTCTACTCTCAAATGGTAGATTTTTTTTACGAGTGTAAGTGGATTTAATGGCAATTTTATCGCCAACTTTTATACTTTTTACTAGATGAGAATACTTTTCATCGTAACCATTTTCCCAAATACCTTGATCTAAAAATCTAGATGTTTGATCTTCATCATCCCAGTGAGCACCAACAAACCAACTTGGGCGCGAATCTTGAGAGTCTAGCTTTAAATAATTGATTAGGGCATCACGTAAATTCTGCTCGAAGACTTTGTTACTATTAATCCGCAGTATCATAAAATCGATATCTGCAAGAGTATCATGTCGTGAATGCCAATCAGGGTAAGTTGTAAGCTTTTCTAATTGAGGAAGCATGTCTATTGCATGTCTATCAACTTCAGCATCTATGATTGATTGGCTTGACTCTGATAATGCGGCACAAATCAATTCCCTGAGCTTTGCTTTATTTATCATTATTCCCTTAACCTTTAATTATTTATGAAGCTCTATTTATTTTAAAGTTTTCAGCTTGTTCAAAAATCTCTTTGTACACTTCATCACGGTCAATAGGAGGGTACCCCCATTCATCAAGTAATATGATTAAGTCAAAATGCAATTCAGCCTTAATATCATCCCGCTTGTTCCAATCGGTGTATTTAGCTTTATCATCAATAACTTTCTTCACTTCTTTAGCG
>NZ_JACJFI010000657.1 GCF_014164505.1 Shewanella sp. SG41-4
CATCAAAATATCTCTAAACCATCGATAAATAATGGTATTAAACCACTTAATACCATTGAAAAAGACTATATAGTCTCGGTATTAAGTGGTTTAATACCATTATTTATCGATGGTTTAGAGATATTTTGATGAAATTCTTCTGGTAAGTCTTCAGGCATAATCTGTGGCCCGGGACTTAACACTACCGCCCGTTCAATCGTATTGGCGAGTTGACGAATATTGCCTGGCCAGTCGTAGTTGAGTAATAAATCTGCTGTTTTGTAGTTAAAACCAGTGATTTTTCTACCCAGTTTTTCATTGAAATCGGACAAAAAACAGCGCGCTAAGGGTAAAATATCTTCTCCTCGATTCCTTAGTGGAGGGATTTTGAGTTCGATAACATTGAGTCGGTAGTAAAGGTCTTGACGGAAATCACCAGCTTCAACCGCCGCTTCTAAATCTTTATTGGTTGCCGATATGATTCGAACATCGACATCTTTGATGTTGTTGTCACCCACCCGGCGAATTTGTTTTTCTTGAATGACTCGCAGTAGTTTAGTTTGCATCGTGGGAGAAAGTTCGCCGACTTCATCCAAAAACAGTGTGCCACCATTGGCACTTTCTATCAGTCCCATTTTGTTATTCTCAGCCCCTGTGAACGCGCCTTTTACATAGCCAAATAGTTCACTGTCTAACAGCGATTCAGTTAGTGCACCGCAGTTTATTGCCAGTAAGGGTTTATTATTTATATTTGAATAGCGATGAATAAAATCAACTAATTTCTCTTTACCTACGCCACTTTCACCTGTGACTAAAATTGATGTGGGTACTTTAGCAACGTTAATGGCCATTTCGATGAGTTTTTGCATCGGATAGCTATTGCTAATGGGATAGCTACTGTGGGAAAAATTGTTTTTAGCGCCTAAATTGATATTAGAGTTTCGAGGAAAATATTCTTCAATTTTTAAAATTTCATGTACTTCGTTTTTAATATTGTCGATGTTGATACCATTATAAAAATGGAGTGCGGGGGTGTCTTTGTCAGTCCATTGTTCGACATAATTTCCGATAAGATGGCAGTGGCAATCGCCTTTTGCTTGGCATTCCGACTCAATGAAATAGACCGTTCGT
>NZ_JACJFI010000658.1 GCF_014164505.1 Shewanella sp. SG41-4
GTTAGCTGAACATACTCGTGAACTTAGAGGTGATATGTCAGCGCTACAAGTATTGGTTATTAAGCAGCAGACTGAAACTAATAGTGCATTTTTAGATATTGCCCAAGCTCAAATGGATAGCTCTGAGTTTATAGTGAAGAAACAGAGTGATGAGTTTCAGCATATTCAGAAGTTACTTGGGCAGTCACACAGTAATTTAAAAGATCTATTGATTACACTTAAACAGCTAGCAGAAAAATCGGAATTTACCAATCGCCAGGAAAGAATCGCGCAACTTGAGCAATTGACAACTCAAATTCAAAAGCTACGAGCTGACAACCTAGTAAGCCTTATTAATGAGCTAGCTAAACATCAAGAATTGACTCTCGAAACAGACGATTTTTTAAAGAAGCTTGGAGATTGCAAAGTTACCCAAATTGAAGATAAGCATTCAGGTCAGATTACTCAAGTCTATTATGAGAATGGCATAAAACGCAGTAGTGACACATATGCGGGTGATAATCTTAGATATCAGATGTTGTTTAATGAGGATGGCAAGCCAGTTAAAGGTTCTGAGTTTGATGACCAAGGTAACCTTATATTCGAATATATCTATGATGATGCGGGGGAGATCAGTAAGCGTATCGAAACGACATATGATCAATCAGGCAAGAAATCGGTAGAACTAGAAACTGCTTATTAATATTAGGGAATTGTAGATGTACTTATCAGAACTTAACATTGGCGAAAAAAAGAACTTTTTAGAATTGGCTAAATATGCCATGGGTCTGAATGGCGAATATAAGCCTGAAGAGCAGATGGTTTATCAATCCTTCATTCAAGAATGTTGCCTTGCTGAATATCAGATTTCAAAGCAAGACAATATAGACGTGGTTATGAAAGTGCTAGCTAAATCAACAGAAAAAAGTAAACGAATAGTGATGCTAGAACTTTTTGGGATCTTACTTGCTGACGGAGAGGTGTCTAAGGAAGAAAGTGATTTTATGGAAGAGTTTGCTGAAATACTTTCTGTTGAGAGTTATGAATCGAAAAAAATTCAGCGGTGGGTGATAGCAATGAACGATATGGTCTCCGAAGGCTATGCGATGGTTAATAAGGAGTAATTTAT
>NZ_JACJFI010000659.1 GCF_014164505.1 Shewanella sp. SG41-4
AGCAATTAATAAGTATGATAAATAGAGGTCTAAAAATTGATTATGATGGTTTTAAAGTCCTGCTCAAGATAATTAAACCAATAGTTACAAACTCAAATTTATTGTTTTTGATAGAAAATGAATCAACTCTTAAAAAAGGAACAAATGCAGGTAAACAATACTCAACATTAATATATATTCTATCCGCCTATTTAACTGAAGGGTTTTCGGGAAGTGTCAAATATAATATTACAAGAAAGAATTCAGACGGTAGCAATTATACTGTTGACAAGGCAATTAGAGACACTTCAAAATTTGTATATAACATATTAAAATACCAGTTAGTAAAGTATCTAGGGGTATTTAATTTGATGTATAAATATTACGAATCATCTATAACAGATATTAAAATGGAAGACGTTATTGGTATTGATCGTTTATTACTTAAACTTGAATACAATGCAATGTCAGAGAAAGGTCGATTAGCAAGTGATTACGGTGTGCCTCATCGTATAGTTGAATATTATGATGATGGTGGTGAATCTAAAAAATTGAAAAGGCAATTTGATAAATTTGAATTAGCTAAATTTAAGTTGATAGAATCAATATTTAATTCAGAAAATTAGGTTTTCAAAAATTAAGTGGGTCAGAGTCTGACGAATCCCCATGAAATAACAAACAGGAATAATAAGATATTTTAAATTAGGTGGGAACATTCATAGCATTTGGTGTTCAAATTTATCACCAAACAAAAATTACCACGAGTAAATACCATGAATGCGAAACAAGTTTTATCAAAATGCCTATCGTTTGTCACCCCGTTAATGCAAAAAAACGCACAAAACACTCCGCTTGAGTTTGTTTGCTGCCATTGAAAGCTCAATGAACGGTGGCTCGCTTTCTATTACTGGATTTGGCCGAAGCAGTCTGTAAACGAAGTTAGTTGCTGTAGGCCATAAATAAGTACACAGCATAAAGCACACACCTAGATTCCGGCTCAAAATAAGTGGGGTCAGAGTAAACTTAAATTTCTTAGCTATACTCTCTAGTTCAAGTCACTTTGAACATGGAAGTTACACATGCCAAGATCCCCAAGAATTTGCCCCATCGGCATTCCTCAACATGTTA
>NZ_JACJFI010000065.1 GCF_014164505.1 Shewanella sp. SG41-4
TACCCAAGAGATCAACTGGCCGAAAAACTAATAGTCTAATAAACAGGCTATTGCAGCCAGTTATAAGATTTTGTACGGTAATTGGATTTGCTGCACAACATTATTAAGATAACATTACTATAATGTTAACCGATGATAGGTTAATTATTGTAAATTCCATTTACGGTCAGAATTAATATCAAATCACGGCAATAGATGTCTTTAGGTGAAGAATGAGAGTAGGCACTGCAAAATGAAAGAGTCAAATACAACGATAACTCAAATTTCGTTGATGAAGCAAAAGCTCCATGCAGCGAAACTTGCTCTCGAAGAGATTAATATCGATCGCAATGATAAATTGAAAACATTGATTCAATTTATCACTCACCTCAGTCTTGCCTGCAAAGGACAAAATTTAGAGCTCGACAACAAATTGGCAAAATTGCGTCATCATATGCACAATTTTGAACAAATTGATGAAGCATTGCCTGAACTCGTCGATATTGAAAGATTATTAAAATCTCAATATAGCCATACCATGACTCGTTTAGAAGACAGTCGTAATGGACTCATTCGAGTCATCCGCCAGATCCAACGAGTTGATTCCGCGCCAGATAAACTAAAAAAAGAAATCACTTATTTTAAACAAGAATTAAGCAAACCGTTTCATACTGTATGGGAATACATTCCTAAAGTTGAAAAGCTGATTTTCTTCTACGAAGAAATGTTAAAACACGAATTTGCTGATGCCGATAATTACGAAATTTTGCCGCACCATATTCAGCTAGCTAAAGAGCTTGCCGCTAAAATTGCCGAAATTGAATTTAGAAAAGATCAACGTGACCAAATTCTAGTCATAAAAGAAGTGTTGCTTGGTGATATCAGCTTAAATAACTTACTGGATTCTTACCAATCGATATTGAGTTTACTGCTAGAGAATATCGCTCGCGAAAAATCCGCATCACAAGACTTTTTATTTGCCCTCAATGATGCTTTGATTATCGTTCGCGATGTGGTTAATAACACATACAATAACAACCAGCGCAGTGAACAGCTTAAAGGGCAATTAAATAAAGAGATAAATTTACGGGTGAATACCGCAGACGAGTTGGTGATTGATGCTGATAGTCTTAACCAATTAAAAACCCAACTAACAATACAGTTATCTTCACTTCGTGATGTACTTTCTCGTAAAGAAGCACTAGAGCAACGTGAACAAGCCATCTTACGTAAGTCGATAGAGTCAATGCGTAAAGAGCTCAGTTCGATGAGTCAAGAAGCCAACAACTACAAAGAAAAACTATTCGAACATCAAAAGCTCAACTTACTCGACCCGCTCACCCAATTGGCAAATCGTACTGCATTAGAAGATCGCATGGAGCAAGAGTATCGCAACCATGTCCGCTTTAAAACGCCATTATGGATAGCGATTACCGATATAGACCACTTCAAAATTATTAATGATAACTTTGGTCACAGCACCGGAGACAAGACACTACAAGTCATCGCCATGGCATTAAAAAATTCACTGCGTGACAGTGAATTTGTTGCTCGTTATGGGGGAGAAGAGTTTGTCTTGCTATTACCTGATATTACCGATGAGCATATATCGCAATTATTGAATCGAGTAAAAGAAAAAATTAAAAATATTCCGTTTAAGTTTAAAAATCAGAGAATTACAGTTACATTATCTATAGGTGCTGCACAAGTGATGGAAAACGAAACGCTTGAAGAAGCTTTCGAAAGAGCCGATGCTGCATTATACCAAGCAAAAAACAACGGCAGAGACCGAGTCGTTATTGATATATAGCCCATCCCAAGACGATTTTCTTTGGACTCGGCATCAAATACTCGAGTCCAAAGGAGTTGCTTATGATAGTAAAAATTAGTCCCCGTGGTAGTTTAGATCAGCTTTCTCAATTAGAAGTCGAGCGCTTAAAACAAGGTGCAAAAAGCGACCTTTACCAATTATATCGAAATTGCTCACTCGCAGTGTTAGCTTCAGGCCTTATTAGCGACAGTTCTGAAGACCTTTTTAGTCGCTATGAATCTTTTAGCCTTAATATTTTACAGCGCGAAAGAGGCATACAAATTGAACTCATCAATCCTCCTCTGCAAGCCTTTGTCGACGGTGAAATCATTGCCGGTATTCAAGAACATTTGTTCGCAGTACTTCGCGATATTATATACATCAGCAACAAGTACGAAAATTTAAAGCATATTGATTTAAGTAATGCGAGTCACATTACTAATGTGGTGTTTGATATTTTGCGTAATGCTCAAGCTATTTCGCCGATGAAAGATCCTAACGTGGTGGTTTGCTGGGGCGGACACAGCATCAACGCGGTTGAATACCAATATACCCGTGATGTCGGTTATCAACTGGGGCTACGTAGATTAGATATTTGCACCGGTTGCGGCCCTGGCGCTATGGAAGGCCCAATGAAAGGCGCGGCGATTGCCCACGCAAAGCAACGCGTTCACAACGCCCGCTATATCGGTTTAACCGAACCCAGCATTATTGCTGCTGAACCACCCAACCAAATTGTTAATGAATTAGTGATTTTACCCGACATAGAAAAGCGTCTAGAAGCCTTTGTCCGTTTAGGCCATGGTATTGTTATTTTCCCTGGCGGCGCGGGTACCGCTGAAGAATTACTCTACTTTCTTGGTATCTTATTAAATAAAGACAATTGCCATGCATCCTTTCCACTGGTGTTAACTGGCCCAGCAGAAAGCGCTGAATACTTTACCGTTATCGATGAGTTTATCGGGGCGACATTAGGCGAAGAAGCACAGAGTAAGTATCAAATCATTATTGATGATCCAGCCAAAGTGGCGCAAATAATGAAACAAGGCATGGAGCAAGTAAAAATCTACCGCAAAGACAAATGTGATGCTTACCAGTATCAATGGTCACTCAAAATTGAACCAGAATTTCAATTACCCTTTGCGCCGACCCATGAAGTTATGGCAAATTTGAATCTCTATTTTCAAGATAATAAAGCAGAGCTTGCGGCTAACTTACGTAAAGCGTTTTCAGGTATTGTCGCCGGTAACGTAAAAGGCGACACCATTAAGTTGATTCAAGAGTTTGGTCCCTTTAAGATTGAGGGTGATGCTAAGCTTATGCTAATGATGGATAAGCTATTAAACGCTTTTGTTAAACAACAACGCATGAAACTGCCAGGAAGCGCTTACGTGCCCTGCTACGAAATAATAAAAACAAATGAATAAATTACTCATTATTGACGGACTCAACCTCGTACGCCGCATTCATGCAGTGTTACCTGATGAAAACGATATTGCCAGTGTTCAAGAGCGTGTTTTAGCTGCATCTAAAAAAATGTTGCTGCAACATCAGCCAACCCATTGCATGGTCGTTTGGGATGGCAATGAGCCATCCTGGCGCAAAACACTGTACAGCGATTACAAAAAAGGTCGTAAACCCATGCCAACGGCATTAAGTGATGGTCTGGTAAATATCAAAGTCACACTGGCAGAACACGATATCAACTCCTTTGACGCTCAATCTGAAGCCGATGATGTTATCGCCACCATTGCGATGAAAATGATCAGCAATAAGGGAGAAGTGATTATCGTGTCAACCGACAAAGGCTTTAGCCAGTTACCGACTAAAAACCTCACCTTGTGGGATCATTTTAATCAACAGGTTTTTGATGTTCAGCAATATGAAAAGAAACTGGGAATAGAGCAATACCAAATGCTCGACTTTATTGCACTAGCAGGTGACAGCGGCAATAAAATACCCGGAATTATGGGGATAGGCCCAAAATCTGCAGCTGATTTACTCAATAAATTTAGAACGCTGGCTAATTTATATCGATCTTTAGATAACCTTGGCGCCAAGCAAGCACTTAAATTAGCCGAAGGAAAAGAGATGGCCAGAATTAGTTATAAATTAGCCCAGTTACAATGCGATATTCCACTGAATATTAATTTGAAACAATTTAGGATCAATCCAATAACAAACTAATGTCATAATAAGCTAACTGCCACTCTTGATAAAGGATGGGCTATAGCGTTAAAACGAATGTATTTAGAGTCTGCTATTTCACTATTGCCACCAATGTTGCCAAGGGTTTTACGTCATAATAGTAGGTTTATGGTAAGCCGATACAATGCAGATAGCGGAACTAAATGCTAGATGATAACCGTTTATTATCCAGAGTTGAGCTTACATACAGTCAACGACATTAATACCATAATGGATTATCCAGATTATGAACTCAAAAGTAACTTATATCATCGGTGGAATTTTCACGGCCTATTTACTGTTTGTTGCCGTGGTGATTTTTGTTTATGAACCACAGCCAGAAGACAGAGCGTGGGATGATCGCCAGGCGTTCAACTTACAAAAAATGAGTGAAGTCAGTTTTGGTCAAAGCCTTGATGAGATCAGAACGTTATTAGGCAGTGCAGATTTTGTCGAAGCCAAAACCGGCATAGATGGACAATATCAAGTGATGTATTACCGTACCCACCATATAAAATCAGACGGTGAAACGACTAAAGAAGAGTGCACGCCATTGTTATTTAGAGATAATCTACTGATTGCATGGGGACAAGACACAGAAGATCAATATTTTGCAGTGCCCGTAACTAATCTACCTCCCCAATAATTCATTTTTATCTGTGGTATTAATAACAAAAAACGCCCTATGAGTATCAGCATAGGGCGTTAAAAGTTAATTCAGATAAACATGGATATCCGTTTTAATCTACCTTTTTATACTCCCGATAAGCTTCACCTTGACGAAGCCAATCAGGGGCTTGCGCACCTTTTAAGTAATGATCGAAGTACTGTTTCATCTTAATAGAATAATCAAGCTTATTGGGGTACTTTTTCAAATGATGCGGCTCATCTTCATATTGTAAAAACACCACATCCTTGCCTGCACGACGCATTGCCAGATATAACTCAACGCCCTGCTCCCAAGGCACTGCATCATCTTTATCACCAAACATGATCATCATTGGCGTTTGAATACGATCAACATAAAAAATCGGCGAGTTCTCAATGTACCTTTGTGGAGCCTTGAACAGACTCTCGCCCATTCGACTTTGGCCCGTTTCATATTGAAATTGTCTTGCTAGCCCTGAACCATGGCGAATACCACTGTAAGCACTGGTCATATTAGACACCGGAGCACCAGTAACTACCGCTTTAAAGATATTAGTTTGGGTTACCGCATAAGCACTTTGATAGCCGCCCCAAGAATGCCCTTGAATACCAACAGCATCAGGATCGGCAATCCCCAACGCTATCAATTTTTGTACGCCAGCGGTCAGTGCTTTAACTGATGATATCCCCGGATAACCAATCTCGAAACGAATATCAGGCAAGAAAATCGCATAGCCATTGTCTGCATACCAAGCAAAGTTAGGCCGATGATTAAGTTTCATATCAGGAAACGCATGCAACCTATCACTCATAAAACGGTAGAAATACACTAAGGTTGGATACTGTTTACCGGCTTGGTAATTTGTTGGCTTAATGAGTACCCCATCCATGTTAACGCCGTCACCATCTCGCCAATGGACTAGCTCCGCATTTCCCCATTTAAACGGTTTACGCTGCTTATCAAGTTGGGTCACCTGTTGAGCGTTCTGTGGTGAGGTATTAGCTGCTATATATAAATCAGGATACAAATCATAGCGCTGTTTCGAAAACACCACTGTCGAGGCTTTATTAGCTCTGGCCAGCAACGTTAATTTACTGTTGCTTTCGGTTAACCGCTTAACACCAGCAACACCCATTTGGGCACTGAAAAAACCGTCTGCTTTCGATAGATGACTATAGCCTTGCAATAGCACAGTTTCAGCATCACTCACTACCGCAGGTAACAATTCATCCTTCACTAAGCCAACTAGTCTGAATTGAGTCTTCTGCTTTCTACCTTCGCCATTGGTTAACATAAAACCTTGGTTCGATGCGGTATTAAACTGCCATACATCATATTTATCATAAACGGTTATCGCACTATCATCGGCTAACCAAGGACCAAAACCGTAACCGGGCGCAGCACTAGGATAATCATGATCTTCATCAGCAAACGGTGTCGTAATATTTTCGGTCAAATTGACCCGACGTTGAGATGCAATATCTAACAGAAACACGTTGCCTTGTAGATAATAAGCTAGAAACTTAGCATTCGGTGACAGAGTAGGCATTGCATCACTGGGTTGCTGAGTTAGCACCGGGATTTTATTACCGTTGTTTACATCAACCAAATACACATCACGATAAAAGCCTGCCCAGGTGATCATTTTTTGATATGGCACATCAGAACTAGCCAATAAAAAACGAGCTTGTTCACCATAAGTAACATCTGGCACCACTTGGTCGGCTAATTGGACTAACTTATTTAAATCTAAGTGTAAAACAGCTAAATAAGTGCGTTTTAATTCTTGCTCATATTCTTTGACTTCTTGAGGCTTAATTTTGGCATCATCGCCATGCCAAATGCGTAACTGTTTTTTCGCTGTGATAATGTCTGGGTTAAAGACATCTTTGGCATTTTGATAATCAGCTAATTCAGCTTGCTGTGTGACTTTTGGGACTCGACCAACATACAAACGTTGGCCGTCTTTTGAAAACTGTAAGCTTGAGTATTGGTTATATGTCCAGCCTTCAGACTGAGCAAATTGCTGTTGTTTATTTTGCTCTACATCAATAAGCAACATATTGTACTCACGGCCATAGCGGGTCGAATCAGCCAAGCCTTTCGTCACGGCAACATATTGACCATCATCACTGATCGCTAATGCTTCAATTTGTTCATCACTACTATCATAAAGCTGACGCTGTTTTAGGTCATCCAATGCGACTAACATTACTTGATGCAGTTGATTTTTACCTTGATTGACGACAGCAACAAAATGATTACCTGCTTTATCAAGAGTGAATTTGGTCACATCAGATAGCTGCGTGTGTTGATTGGTAGCCAGATTAATTAACCGAACATCAGAACCTTTATCAGCTTCCTCAATTTCAGCATCAGTATCATCTTCAGACTGAGCAGTATTTTCGGCTACCGTTGATTCAGAGATAATAGATTCAGAGGCAGTGGATTCAGACGCTTTAGATTCCGATTTAGCATCCGTAGGCTCAGGCTTACTAACCTTAAATTTCACCACTAAAAATTGACCATTGTCGCTAAACAAGGCGGAATCAACATTTTCAAATTTCTGCTGTTTGCCATTTTGAGTATTCAGTAATACCACATCATGGGGTAAATCATCTTTCTTCTCGGTTTCTCGCTCAAATAAGCTCGCTTCAATTGTCGCCAACACAAACTTGCCATCAGCACTGACATTAACGTCAGTGCCATTGGCAATTTCATACTGCTTACTGTTGTCACTAAAACGGATTAATGCACGACTATCACCTCGATCAGGAGTAGCCTGTACTGCAATCACTTTGCCATTATCAGAAATAATCGGCTGTTGTAAGGTTTCAAAATGCATAATGTCATCAATGGACAGTGCACGTTGCGGGGCCGCATGGGCACTAAATGACAGGCAGACTGCCAATGGAATTAAATTGAATAATTTCACAGTTTTCCTCTAATGGTAACGTTACTTGATTATCGTTATAGATCACCGTAATAGATCATCATTCTTGATTATCTACATTTTGACTAGCGCAACAATAAGCTAACCAGCAAAAGGCACTACATGCGACCAAAGTCGTCTTTATAAAATATGCTTACCGAATAAGCTAATGCTGCCAATAAAATATTGAACAACGGATGAGTCTTCAGCATTAAGATGCTTTACAACTTAACGATTTACATAAAGGTCCATAGTAAAACAATCAGATTAGGATTGACTTAAAAATAACGAAATTTATGTGATAACACTCACTATTTTCTGTAAATAAACATTAAAAGTCGTTAAAATACGCCGCAGTAAAACGACGCTTTTTATCGTCACCTAGCCGTGTCATGTATGCGGTCTATCAATTGCAGTAACCACAACCGTGGAAGGACTATTCATGTCAAAACGTACAATAACCGTGATCCCAGGTGATGGGATTGGCCCAAGCATTATCGATTCAGCATTAAAAATCCTCGATAAAGCAGGATGTAACTTTGAATATGAATTTGCTGATGCAGGGTTAACGGCGTTAGAAAAGCACGGTGAATTAGTACCACAACGTACTTTAGACCTTATCGAGAAAAATCGTATTACGCTTAAAGGACCATTAACCACACCTGTCGGTGGAGGTTTTACCTCTATTAATGTGAGCTTACGTAAAAAGTTCAGTCTTTATGCTAACGTGCGCCCGGTGATTTCATTTAAAGGAACCCAAGCGCGTTATGAAAACATTGATATTATTACCGTCCGTGAAAACACTGAAGGTATGTACTCAGGCTTGGGTCAAAAAATCTCTGACGATGGTCAAACAGCCGAAGCGACCAGCATCATTACTCGTCAAGGTGCAGAGCAAATCACCACGTTCGCATACGAACTTGCACGTAAAGAAAATCGTAAAAAAGTGACTATCGTTCATAAAGCTAACATCATGAAATCAACTTCAGGTTTGTTCTTGAAAGTGGCACGTGAAGTGAGCCTGCGTTACCCAGACATCACTACCGAAGAAATGATTGTTGATGCCACTTGTATGAAACTGGTTATGAATCCTGAAAACTTTGATGTTATCGTGACCACTAACCTATTTGGCGACATTTTGTCTGACTTGTGTGCTGGTCTTGTAGGCGGTTTAGGCATGGCTCCTGGCGCAAACATTGGTCGCGACGCTGCTATATTTGAAGCAGTACACGGCAGTGCACCAGATATCGCAGGCAAAAACTTAGCTAACCCAACCTCGGTAATTTTAGCGTCGATTCAAATGTTAGAATACCTAGGCATGTCTGATAAAGCAGAGATGATCCGTAGCGCAGTAGCCGCTGTTATTGAAGAAGGCGACCGTACTACCCGCGATTTAGGCGGCACTCACGGCACTACCGACTTCACTCAAGCAGTACTCGATCGTTTAGGATAATTGTTAATTGTTAATGGTTACGTTAATGACTTAGTTATCTGTCATTAACTAAAAAGCCCCTTATGCAGCGTTGCAGAAGGGGCTTTTTGTTAGCAGTGCAATAGTTTTTTTATGCGTAGCTCACACCCTTTTCAGGGAATATCCATAAATGCACGGTCACTTCATCGCGGTCATGATAAAGGTGCTTACACTGCATTTTAAAATCAATTTCATTTTCAGTTAAAATGGCACCAATGGTTTCTAAAATCACGCTAACTTCTTTATAGCGGCTTTTCATTGGTAACTTAAGATTAAAAATAGCTTCTTTAAACCAACCATTAATCGCCCATGCTTCCATCAATTCAGCAACTCGGGCTGGCTTTTCAACCATATCACACACTAACCAATACACATTTTTTCGTGGTGGCTCAAAACGAAAACCATCCGCACGGTAATGCTTCACTTGGCCGGTTTCCATCAATTTAGGATCCATTGGACCATTATCAACGGCTGCAACCATCATCCCACGACGAACTAATTGGTAAGTCCAACCACCAGGACAAGCGCCTAAATCAACAGCATTTAATCCACTACGGCAACGTGTTTCTTGTTCTTCTTTCGTTAAAAAGGCCCCAAATGCTTCATCGAGCTTAAGACTTGAACGACTAGGTGCGTCTGCAGCCATTCTTAACCGAGGAATACCCATAAAGTGAGGCGAGCTATTGTGGTTTAACGAATACCCTGTATACGCTTTACCTGGCCCGATAAAACACACATGAATGATAGGACGTCGGTCACTTTCTGCGTTGAGCAATGCGCCACTCTTTTTTAAACTTTGGCGTAACGGCACAGTCAATTTACGACAAAATGCAGATAATTCTTTTGCTTCATTGGTGTCAGGCGTTTCAACGCGTAGCTCACCACACTTTGAGAGCGCTGCTAATGAAGCCACAATAGGCCCTACCCGATCTTGTTCAGGCAGATCACTCAACAACTCACCAGCGGCAAACATCTGACGCGCAAAAACTAATGAACTAAGCGCCAATTCCTTAACTAACGTATCGGCACCATTGTCGTCAAAACATTGATAAATCACATAGGCATCATTGATGTTGGTTTTAACAAAACCACCCACATTTAATTCTGTTGCCCGATGTTGAATTTCTGCCGCACAATCTTTTTCATAGCCTGAGCGACAAAATAGGAATAGGTTTTTCATTTGGAGCCTTAGCGTAAGGATATTCGCATAATAGCGAGACAATAATTTCGCTATTATACCCAAAAATGCTCAAGGTGGGAGAATTTAGCCAAGCCATTATTCTGCTGATTTAGCATGCCAAATCGCCGCAGCAAATAACAACCACCCCACTAAGAAGCATAACCCGCCCATAGGCGTAATTGGGCCAATCCATTTAGCCCCCGTAAAGGCATAAAGGTATAACGAACCAGAAAACAATACTATCCCGGCAATAAAGCTATAAGCAGCCCAATTAATTAACTTAGAGGGGATCCAATGGGCAGAAAAAGCCAACGCAATCAATCCGAAGGTATGATAAAACTGATAATCGACCCCGAGTTTAAAAATACTCACTAATTCCGGTGGTGCGATAGTTTTAAGCCCATGAGCAGCAAAAGCACCCAGTGCAACAGCCATAAAACCACTTAGTGTGGCAAATAATAATAGACCTTTATTCATTTTACATAACCTCATACAACATAAACCGACAATGCATCATACTATTGAATTAAGCTGATTTTCGTGACTTAAGCCATTACCGTTAGTATTCATGTAGTGTTAATATTGATGCTGGGCTTGATCAAGCTATCAGCAAAGTAGACACCGCATATGTGTAAAACATAGCGTTACAGCATTAGCCTACTCGGGTAATAAACTGACTAACATTCTCAATGGCATGATTAAGATTGCCCTCAAGGGTATAACCAGAAGATTTTCGCGGTTGTAAACTATGGTCACCATCACCAATCCAACATACTTCAGCATGTTCACCCAAAGCCCAGTTAGGTACTTGTTGAAGGCCGCCAAATTTATCTCGCTCACCTTGAACAATCAGCATCGGAATTGAATTGTGCTGAATAGGTGCAAGTCGTGGATCTCCGCCTTTGAGGGGAATAAAAGGGTAGCCCAAACACACAATTGCACTAATTTTACTGGTAACATCGTTAGTAAGAGACGATTGTAATTGATGATCTGAGCTGGTTAATATCGCCGACATGCGGCCGCCCATAGACTTGCCCATTAATATTATCCGCTGACAATTGATAAGCCCAAGTGCCATTTTTTGCTGAATATCTAGCAGCACCTGTTCATAGTGCGCCAGTAATTTAGGCGCTCGGTCAGGCGGACGGCGCTTACCATCTTGCATATTGGCTTGCATATACAAAAAATTAAATCGATATACTTGATAGCCTCGAGCAATTAACTTATCGGTCATTGAAGTCATATATTGATGATGCATATTCGCACCAGCACCATGAGCAAACACAATCAAGGTGTCACTTTTAGGACCTTGTAAAAGATAATCTTCAGCTAACACAGGCATATTATCCGGTAAGCAACTCACTACGCGACTCCTCGGCAAACATATCGACCATCCACTCCCTAAAAGCTGAAATTTTACCTATCTCTGAATGATTTTGCTGACACACTAAATAATATGCATCTTTGCTCACCAGCACTTCAGAAAACGGACACACTAAACGCCCTGCTTTGATATCAGGACGAGCAAGTACACTGTAACCCAAGGCAACACCTTGACCATGTGCAGCAGCTTGTAACACTAATGATGAGTGACTGAATATCGGCCCTTGATTGACATTAATATCAGTGACACCACATTGCCTAAACCATGCCTGCCAATCTTGACGATTTGAGTCATGCAATAAGGTATGAAACTTCAAATCACTCGGAAGAGTTAATGGTTTAGGGCCATTAAGTAATAGTGGCGAACATACCGGAATGAGCACTTCATTTCGCAGTTTATCGGCGCGTAGTCCTGGCCAATTACCTTGACCGTAATAAATCGCCACATCGACATCATCCGTTAACGAACTGGCATCGCTGTCTACTGCTTTAATACGCACATCAATATCAGGATTTTTTTCGCTAAACTTAGCTAAACGAGGCACTAACCATTGAATAGCGAAACTCGGAGACATGCTTACTGTTAACGACCCAACCGCGCTTCGGGCAAGCAGACGATTAGTTGCCTCGCCGAGCTCAATAAAAATGTCTTTAATGTCTAGAAAATAGCTTTGACCTTCTTCTGTTAACAATAATGATCTATTTTTACGCCTAAACAGTTTTAGCCCTAAAAAATCTTCTAGTGCTTTAATTTGATGACTCACCGCAGCCTGAGTGACAAACAACTCTTCTGCGGCGCGGGTAAAGCTCAAATGTCGTGCTGCAGCTTCAAATGCTTTAACTGCATTCAAAGGAGGTAATCGTCTAGACATAGTGATCAATCTCTTATTTTTTAATTAGTTTTTCTAATGATTATCGTTATTTTTTGTCGTTTGTAAAGAACACTGTGTTTGGTTAAATTAGCATCATTGAAAATACAGTTGGACAATCTCTACGAAGTTACTGGGATAGTCCGGCAAATGTGAGTTATTAGCCTGGAGGCTCATCCCCTATGTTCAACCTAAACACTATTTTTGCAGTCGCACTATTATCCGTAATGGGATTATCTACAGCTCAAGCGACTGAACTAGAACCTATCGATATGGTCGATTTACATGCCGACTTATCGCAAAGCATTGAAGCGATGCAAATTGATATCAATAATGATGTTAACAGCATTTTAGTTGCTGACAATGATGAACAACAAAAAACTTCAGAAGCGGTACAAGCTAATTAGAGTCAGTTCAGCTTAAGCACGTTACTGAGACAATAAAAAACCGCATTAAATGCGGTTTTTTATTGTCTGTGATTCATCGCACTCAAAGCGTATTACTGTTCCAGCTCACCGCTGTCACCAACACTCAACACTAAAGTGGATAAATAACACAACATAGATCTAAGCCTCGACACAGTAAAAACGGTGTCGTTTCGGCTGTTTATTAAGGACGATAAACTTTTACGTTAGTGTAACCCTGCTCTACAAGATATAACGCTTGCAGCTTACTCATTACGCCACGATCGCAATACAATAAATACGTTTTAGACTTGTCTAAATCCGCAAATTGAGTAGCTAACTTAAAGAATGGAATCGCTTTAACCATCACGTTATCAATCGATAATGGGCTACGCTCTTCTTCTTCTGGAGCGCGAACATCAATGATTATTTCACCTGAAGCCACATCGTTAACCGTTTCAGTCTCGGTCACTTGCTGGTTCATTTCAGCTTCAATATCGCGAATATCCATTACCACTGCGGATGCCACTACACGGTCGATTAAATCTTCAGAGAATTTCAGCTCTTCCGCTTCAACCTTAGATAATATCGCTTTAACTGTAGGTTTTTGCGAAATAACACCACAATACTCAGGAATAGACTTAGCAAAATCTTCAGTACCAATAATACGGCTCTGATTAATAATATCTTGTTTGTCCATTGCAATAAGCGGACGTAAGATCAATAAATCGGTACTACGATCGATAACATTTAAGTTAGTCAGTGTCTGGCTAGATACTTGACCTAAGCTTTCACCTGTCACTAACGCTTGAATACCATATTTGTCAGCAATACGTGTTGCTGCACGCATCATTACACGCTTAAGTACCACACCCATTTGACCGTTATCAATACGCTCTAAGATCTCTTCAACTACAGGTTCAAATGGCACAGACACAAAGCGTACTTTGTGTGACTCACCGTACTTTTTCCATAGGTGATACGCGACTTGTTTAACGCCAATTTCGTGCTGAGCGCCGCCTAAATTAAAGAAACAGTAATGGGTACGTGCGCCTTTCTTAATAAACTGAAAACTCGATACGCCAGAATCGAAACCACCTGAAATAAGCGACAACACATCTTCTTGTGTCGCCATAGGAAAACCACCCAAACCTTGAATACGGCGTTCAACCATGTAAAGCTTATCTTGATTGATTTCTAGATTAACGGTCACGTCAGGGTCTTTAAGTTTTACCCCTAGAGCCTCAGTGTGCTGATTTAATCCGCCACCAACATAACGTTCAACATCAATTGAATTAAAGTCATGATTACCAGAACGCTTTACGCGAACACAAAATGTTTTACCGGCAATTTCATCACGGTACTTTGGTAAAGCTTGCTGATAGATATGATCAATTGAATCAAAACTGTACTCACTCACTTGTACCACGTGAGCAATACCTGGAATACAAGCTAGTCGATCTGCAAAAACATCACATAATTCCGGCTTATCTTTCGGGACCTGGACTATTATACGATCATATAAACGTTGTACTTTTGCGCCCTCATCCACATTTTTAAGCACATTACGTATATTAGTTTCAAGCATTTTGGTAAAGCGCATTCTTACCGACTTGCTCTTCATCATGATTTCAGGGTACAGCTTTACAATAAACTTCATGGGGCGTCCACAGGTATAACCATCACTATAGCACTACACTCGGTGTTACTAGGTTTTGCTAGATAAAGAGATAGTAATACGTTGATAATAAATAAAAAAACAGCAAAGCTCTGTCTACTCGGTTAGCTTATGCCATCAAGCGCAGAGTAAAGCGTATGCAATAATTCGCGGATTATACCAAAGGATGTCTATTAACCAAACATATTCACTTTGTTTATCTGCTATTGGTCATAAGTCATGACATCATTAACGATACTCGATTCCAATATCGTTATGGCTAAAAAGCCACTTTTATTGCGAATAGCCAAACCGCAGGAACAAAAAAACGCAACCTCATTAATCTAAAGAGGTTGCGTTTTTTGTTTCACATTTTGATTGTTTATCACCACTTCAATCATGGCAAACCGATGCTGTTGTGGGAGGACACCATCACATCAGGTTATTTAGTCACAATTATTTCATTCGACTCTTTAGGTTTACCTTGCTCGATAGAGATTTCTACACGACGGTTTCGAGCCTGATTCTCATTGGAGTCATTGGCAACTAATGGCCGATTAGACGCCTCTCCAACCACTTTCATCATTGATTCATCAAAACCAGAGACTTTTCTTAATTCATGCGCCACGGCCACGGCTCGTTGAGTCGATAACTCCCAATTTGAACTGTAAAGCTCGTTATTGATATCTGCACCATCAGTGTGCCCCGACACTGTAATAATCCCAGGGACATCTTTTAGTAACTCACCAATCGACCGTATAATCGGTTTGAACTTAGGTTGTAAAAAGCCAGAGCCAGAAGCAAAAGATCCTTTCTCACGAATACGGATAATAATTTGCTGCCCTAAAGATTCAATTTCAATTGCCCCATCGACAATTTCTTCATTGAGCTTCTCAGCCATTTTTTTAACTTGATCGTTTATGTTTTCTTGCGAAGAAGCAGCGTCTTTTTTAACGGCTTCAGCTTCTTGTTGCGCTGTTGCAGCTGCATTGCCACCACGTTGCTCACCACTTTGCTTTTGAGTCCCACCGGCACTGTCCTCTTCGCCAGCCTGATATTCTATCGTCGGTTGAGTCATTTCATTAGTTTGTTGATTAATGATCTCAATTGGCGTTGGATCGGGTCGACCAGGGCGAAACTCAAGCGCAATAACAGAGGTTCCTTTAGGAATATCTTTCACTTCAACTTTGTTTTGCACCCCAAAGGCATACTTCATTGAGCCGGCGATTTGTTTAAACTTCATCACGTCCATTTCAGAAAACGCTAATAACAACACGAAGAAGCACATAAGCAACGACATTAAGTCTGCAAATGTGGCAAGCCACATAGGGGCACCAGCGGGTGGACAATCACACTTGGCCTTAGCCATGAGTTACTCTCCGTCCGTAGTATCAATTTTTCGCACACTTTCAGCCAAATAGTTCTTCAAAAAGCCTTCAATAACCCTTGGGTTTTGCCCATCTTGAATCGCTAAAACTGCATCCATAATTAAATTACGGTTAAGTAGTTCTTCATTCATTCGTAATGATAATTTATCCGCCATCGGGATGGCGATCATGTTGGCAATCACCGCGCCATATAGCGTTGTTAACAATGCCACAGCCATTGAAGGACCAATGGATTTTGGATCGTCCATGTTTGATAGCATCGCCACCAAACCAACCAAAGTACCAATCATACCCATTGCAGGTGCCACATCGCCCATGGCTTTAAAAATACCCACCCCTGTTTTATGACGTTCTTCAGTTAATGCGATGTCTTTTTCTAATGCGTTACGCACTACCTCACCGTCATGGCCATCAACTAACATATCAACGGCTTTTTGCATAAACGTGTTGGTAATAACAGCTTCTTCTAATGCTAAAAAACCGCCTTTACGGGCAGCATCTGCCATGGTGACAGCTTGTTCTATTAAATCTTCAGGTTTATCTAACTTAAACATGAAGGCTTTCATACCAATCTTTATTGAACCTAAAAATTGCTTTAGGTTAAATTTCATCATCACCACAAATAAAGAGCCTGCGACTACAATCAAAATTGACGGTACATCGATAAATAATCCGATACCACCACTGGTGGCCATTGCACCAATAATAAATGCAAAAGCACCGATAATACCTATTAGGGTAGCTAAATCCACAACCTCTCCTCAATCGCAGTCATTGCGCTGCTTATTTGTGCTACTTCCATCGTGCTGTTAGCGCACGTTATACGACTCGCATAATCGGACAGCATTTTGTGTTGATAACAATGCCCATCGTTATGTATTACTGCAAAATTTTCAATACTATTTTACGCTAGCAAACTTAAATCATGACTTGTTATCGGACAAACTTGGCTCAAGTTTAGCTTGTTTTTGTACATTCTAAACAAAATTCAATAACAAAGCGTGCTGTTGAGCAAATAACCAGCGACTGTATTTGACCGATACGCTGGGCTGATATACCTTGTCACACGCTGAATGAAAGGAATATTACTTGTGGCTAAAAAACCTGAAAATCTCAGTTTTGAACAATCATTAACTGAACTTGAAACCATTGTTGCTCATTTAGAGCAAGGTGAAGTATCGCTGGATGATGCACTTAAACAGTTTGAACGTGGCATTAAGTTAGTACGTCAAAGCCAAGCTAAACTTGAGCAAGCACAGCAAAAAGTCTCTATCTTATTAAATGAAGATGATGCCGAATTAGCATCGTTCACTGTAGAAAGTGATTTATCGTCAACATAGTGTGTATTAAATAATAGGTCTTGATACGTGTTAGCTGAAGCAATAACAACATACCAACATCGCGTTAATGGTATTCTTAACCAACATTTAACGCTGCTTGATGACGCGGCACCAGATTTAAAAGCAGCGATGCTGCATGGTGCGTTATTGGGTGGAAAACGCATAAGGCCATTTTTGGTCTACAGTGTAGGTGATATGTTGGGTGTCAATATAAATGCACTTGATAAAGCCGCTGCTGCCATTGAATGTATTCATGCTTATTCGTTAATAC
>NZ_JACJFI010000660.1 GCF_014164505.1 Shewanella sp. SG41-4
AGACCATCGTGCCGACCAAAGAATGTCAATTATTTTGCCATCTTTACGAACCCAACGATTTTCAAAACGAGGCTGATTTTTGCCATTGATCAATGATTCAACTACTTTAAGCGTTTTTACACCATCTTCTGGATAAACATGGTCAAGCATGGGTTTGCCTATCACTTCGTCAGGAGAATATCCAAAAATATCTTCAAATGCAGCATTGACATACACAAAAGCCCCAGCTTTATCTACCACACAAACAGCATCAAGCATTAAATCCATAACGTCTCTAAGCACCACTAAATCAATGGTCTTCATACTGTGCATACCTCGGGCAGATAGCTAAATTATTAAAGCTTAATATACAAGCTTATAAGTAGTGTTCAATAAACTCAATGGCTTGTAGCTATTTGATTTATTCATTGCGATTATTAAAGACAAAATGACAAGGTTAATTCGTTGAAGCATCGTTTATCCAGCAATCGAACGGTTTGCCGGATTAAAAATGGTCTTTAACTTGGAATCTGAACTCCCAAGCGTTGATGTCGTTTCCTGTGGTGATCGGGACGGCAATATCAACATGGGCTACGTTACCGTAACTTGATTTAGAAGAGTAAATCCGTGCGCCAATACCAATACTACCAATAGGGCCATCGACTTCGTTTTGCTCATCTGTGCCACCCGTTGCTTGACCTATATCGGCAAAAACAGCCCAACCTAACTCGGCAAGTTGATATAAGTTGATGTTTGGATAGTATCGGATTTCACTCGTGAGCAACCATTGATTGTCACCATGTTGGTAGTCGTTGGGATATCCCCGTACACCGGTTTCGTCGCCAAGAGCAAACGTTTGATCAAGATAGTTATTGTGTGAGGTTGCGATACGCGCCTTGGAATAGGCTGTCCACTTAGGGCTGATTTGGTGGAAAAATTCAGCGGCTAAACCGACATTATAAAAATCTTGTTGGCCAGTTTGAATATCCGTTCGAGCATTAAGGGTCATTAGCAATAATTGATTGTCTTCCTGCCAACCGCGACTGCTTGAAGCCGTTACGTGATAACCCACAGCAGCACTGTCGGCAACGTCATTGGTTTCCAATCCTAAACTTACAGTGTGG
>NZ_JACJFI010000661.1 GCF_014164505.1 Shewanella sp. SG41-4
TCAAGGGTCTAAAAGAACCTACAGAGGTAGCTGCTGTTTTCAAGAGCTTACCAACTGGTAGTTTCACTACTTTTTCTTATATACGTTCACTTGATAGGATCGATTCTGTTGAAGAACTACCGATAGAAATACATACAGCGAATGCACCTTTACTCCGTGTAATACTGGATAAAACCTTAGAATCTAGTGCAATTAAAGAATGCCAAAAACTTATAGGACTTTTGAGAGAAAAAGATCCTTTCGCTGATCTAGGTCAGTATGAACTCTTAGTTGAATGTATAAGCCTAAATGAAATTGCTGTTAATGATTTTTTCTTACTTACAAGCGAACAAAAGCAAGTTTTTGATGATACTAAATTTAAGCTATTAGAATTCTGTCGACAATCTACACTTCCAGGAAACAGAATGGTCAGCATTGCTGCTCAGCTTGCTATTTATACGCAATTTAATGATCAAGACCTCATGAGTTATCTTGCTGAGAATAAAAAACCAGTTGAAAAGATGACATTTAGAGGTATAGAGGAACTACTTCGGTGCCTAGATAGGAAAGCGGCCTCAGAATATCGAAACTCCTTACATAGTATGAGCGATATGGATTTATCCAAGCTGATTACACAACCAAACCAGGAAGAATGTAATGGAATATTAATTAGTGAGTTTTGTTCCAGAAGAAACACTAAGCTTATCAATCAAACCCTTTCAGAACTGCTTTCCTTGGGCAAAACACCTGACAACTTAGGCTACTTCTGTATGCTTGCAGCACATGCAAGCAGCATTATCTCAAAAGAAGATTTTCCTCTTCAAAGTATCAAAAAAATCTTTGATGAAGACTTTTCAAAACTAAGAGTTCATTCCACTTTTATCGCACCTATCTCAATGGCGTTGGCTAAAGGAGGCTATAAAGAATTAGCATTAATTACGTTTAATCATACATTTGAAGGCAAGACTCCCTGGCTATCTGAGATGTACGTTAGTTATCTTGGGTTGTTATATGAAAATGCTCAGTATCATGATTTTAACACTCGTTTAAGCTTTCTGACGAGTTCAGAAAAAGAGCATCCTGAAATTATTAACCTTGAAACGTGTATTGCAAATGGTGAGG
>NZ_JACJFI010000662.1 GCF_014164505.1 Shewanella sp. SG41-4
AGACAGAGAAGGGGTGAAAAAGATGACATGTATATCGAAGAAAGAGGCTGATACATACGATAAGATGATTGAGATTTCCGATAAACTAGTGCCATTTCTAATGAAGGCAGATCTAGGACTTGATGAAATTAAATGCGAACAGTTGGCATTTTATCTAGCAAACAATAAAGATGAGCTTTCTAACTTGCTAAAAGGCTTAGTACAGGTTAAAAACGCTCCTACAGCGAAAACTAAAAAGACTTCGACTAAAAGTGCATCAGCAGAATAGTCTTATTCATCACTCATTCTTGGAGTGGGTGTCAGCTTAAGGAATGGAAATGAAAACCGAATTTTACCAAACATTAAATCGCCAAGCACAAGCTTTACTTGAAGGTGAAGATGATTTGATTGCGGCAATGGCTAATTTTTCAGCGTTGCTAAATGACAACCTAGAAGACTTAAACTGGGCAGGTTTTTATATCAAGCGTGGTGAACAATTAGTCCTTGGCCCATTTCAAGGTAAAGTGGCTTGTACCCGTATCAATATGGGCAAGGGTGTTTGTGGCACAGCTGCAGCAGAAAACAAAACCCAGCGAGTTGCAGACGTTCATCAATTTGATGGCCATATTGCATGCGATTCTGCCAGTAATTCAGAAATTGTGATCCCTGTTAGACAGGGAAATGAGGTTGTGGCTGTTTTAGATATTGACAGCCCATTACTGAATCGATTCGATCATGATGATCAAATTGGTTTAGAAAACATGGTAAAAAGTTTCGAAACTTGCCTATTTGGTTAAATAGCGAACAAATTAGATTAAATCATGGTCGCATTCGCTGTCGCGGGCTTTATAATATGCCGCTATACGCAATTGTGCTGGATTTACTGATGAGCGATGATTAAGCTGAGAGTAAGTTTGGTTAAATTGTTAAGGTTTGTTTCAATGACTTTAGCAAACTGGCGGATAGTGATATTTTGTACGTTGAGCCTTAACGATAAGGTTTAGCGAAAGATGAACGACTGCATGGCAAATTTTATGCCGCATAATCAGTCCCTTTATTAACGTGGAAGTAAAAATGGAATCAACAGACAAGTTGACCGACACCAACGCAATTTTAGCG
>NZ_JACJFI010000663.1 GCF_014164505.1 Shewanella sp. SG41-4
GCTACTTCGTGAATCTTCCAAACAGGAAGATATATGTTTAGGAATTGGCTGCTTTTTTCTGAGGCGTTGATACTGGTTGTAGTGGTTTAGAAAAATGTTACGTATTGATGGAATATTTACTGTTTTCGAGTTAATGTTTGAATATTGGAGTATTTAAAGGAATGAATATGTTTAACGAAGATGTTAAGGAATTGCTAGGTCATAGTAAAAGTGAAATTTCTGCTATAGCTGAACAGGTTAAAGACGGCTCTGTTAATAAAGTAGCTATAAAAAATGTACTTGAAAACCTAAGAAGTATTTTAGATTATCATGGCCAAGATTTATTAGCAGCGATGAAAAAAGCCACAGCTATTAAAAAGCTTTCTACGAAAGTCTACTTTCCATATGGGCAACGCGAAAATAATTTTAAAATCAGCATTAAAAAAAACTTACCTGGCTTACCCGATCTTCTTCCTGATGCTTATCGCCTGATCGAAAGTATGCAGCCATTTAAATGTTCTGATAACTGGCTAGTTGACTTGTGTTCAATGACTAATGAAGCTAAGCATAATAATTTATCAAAAACTAAAAACAGTAAAACGGTATCAATAGAACAAAGCAACTTCATAAGAGTTAGTAATTCTACTAACGTAGTATTGTCAGGTAATTATGGTAATGGCAAACGTTTGGATGATGTATATGCCAGACAAGGGTATCCAGTTAAAGTCGTTAAAAATACCGGGGTGACTCAAATAACTGAACATAACATGATTAAATTTGATGGAAAAGAAATTGAAGTTGGTCCTTTTTTAGAGAAATGTCACATGAATATTGAAAGGTTTTCGAACGAATTGACCGATATTTTAAACCAAAATGGAAAATAAATTCTGAAATGTGATAAATTAAAATCACCTGTATATTTAGGGTTTTCAATGATGGATAGTGATAAGTTAATAAAACTGCATGAATTGCTTTGTGAAGTGGCTAACTCTCCAACCAAAAAGCAAGCGGCGATACCGTCAAAGAGTTTAGATTTTATGGTGTCTAATGTTATTGGCTCATTCAACGGTTATACATCTGGAAAACTGGGAGAAGCCGTCAGCTTTGCAAAAAG
>NZ_JACJFI010000664.1 GCF_014164505.1 Shewanella sp. SG41-4
TACTTTGTCAGCATCAACCTTTAACACCACATGTAAGTGATTACTCATCACGGCATAAGCACAGATATCAATAGCAAAGATGGTCGCTAACTCTAGAATGCGTGAATCAACCCACTCACGCCGATGCTCAAAATTCTCACCCATTGATTTATCAAAGCCGCACAAAAACGCCTTACGTACCACACGCGAGCAACAGTGGTAGTAAGGCGTATCTTCTAGGCTAACGATAGTTTGTCTTGGTCTGGCCATCTTTATTTACCATTTTAAAAGCGTAAATAAAGCGTAGTTCAGCGCTTAATATTTAGCCAACAATCTTGGGTGTCTTAATTATTTTTCGAGATCGTTTGGTAGCTATGACTGTTTTTACATTTTAACTTATGGATTGTGGTGAGGTATCATTCCATGCTCGAACTAATAATATGCTTGATTTGTTATTAAATAGAGTGTGTTAATGTTATTTACTTGCTAAATAAAGTAAAATTGAAAACGTATAGGTTCTATACAAAGATTAACCTGAAAAAGGAATTACATGAAAATCTTACTTACATGCTTACTCTACACTGTCCCTATGACTGCTTTTGCTCACTCAGGGGGGACAGATAGTAATGGTTGTCATGCTGGAAGTGAACCATATCATTGCCATAATGATGAAAAATCATCTGCAATAAGTATGGGGGCATGGGATATAAATTCTGGATATCAATATCAGTTTGATAAGACCAGTATAATTCCATATTTAGGTGTTTCTTTGGGTAGTAGTGAGCATGATGGCGAAACATCTTTAGGTGCTAATTTAGGGGTTAAGCATCAAAATGGGTTTTACGCAGGCTATGTATCAACATCTAAGAGTTTTCAGTTAGGTTACGATTTTTTTCATTTATCAATCAATTCAGATTATTTAGGGATAGGTATTCGCTATCCATTTGGAAATAGAAATAACACTGATCAAAGTGGAATTTATTTTAGTGGTAGTGCTCTTTTCTCTGATGATGAGTAAATTTTATCGTTAAAGATCTACAAACTTTCTAGGGTGAATTTCTTGTCGATCTTATCTTGCCACTGTTAGTAGTGATATTGGAGAGATCGTCATTG
>NZ_JACJFI010000665.1 GCF_014164505.1 Shewanella sp. SG41-4
CCGCATTCATGAAGGGGTGTTTGGCAACATTCACAACAAGGGGCACTGAGTTCGTGCAGATAAACTTCACGCTCAAGCGCTTCAGGTAATGGTTTTCTGCCTGTTTTAGCCTTGCTCTTATTTACTTTGGGCAACGCATGTTGCTGCTCAGCTTCGTTAAACGTGCCTTTGGCTACCTTTTCACTTTGTGATGAAAAACGTTTTGATTTGCTGAGATTGAGTTGTTCAATCAGCAGCTGAACTGTCGTTTTAAGCTCAGCAATTTCTTCTGATTGTGCACGCTCTTTTGCTTGCAGTTGCAGCAAGAGAATGATGCTCAAAAAGTATTATTTCAAGCTAAGCAGGAACAGCTTACTACCTTAGACTTACTTATTGGGTTGTTTGATTTAAATTAAGCCAAAACGCGATATAACTGTATATAAAATCAACTCATTAGATTAAGCAATCTAGCCAGTAAATATTGATCTTTGTTTAAGGGCAATATCAATTAGCTTTTGTATGGAAAACGAAGGTAAGCACTGTTAAATAGTGCTTTGGTTCTGTCAAACTTTGGGGCACTAACGAGCCAGAAAATGACGACTCTTGGGCATTTTTTACGCTTCACTTAATCGGTGATAGTATTCTTCATCTTGCATCGCTTCATATTCTCGCTGCCGTTGAATATCTTGCGCTATTCGTTGAGCACATTCAGGGCAAGCACTTGTCTTTTCATAACCATAAGAATTGTAAAAGTATGATCGCCCTTCACAGTAATCAACATCGAAATATTGGTCGATAGACTCTAATTTATCCTCAAAGAACAGCTCATCACAGTGCGGGCAGTCTGTGACAGTTTCAGTGTAAGTACATACGTAACATGTATCAATTCCATCGAGTACAACAAAAGTATCAGATAGACAGTTAGGGCAAGACCAAACTAAGTTTTCACCTATACCTTCATCCGCAATACGCTGAATGGCGTTATTTACGTAAGCGGTCAATGAACTGGTGAAGCTTATTCTGCTTCACCTAAATCAACATTCCACGGCAGCAAATCAGTCATATCATCTAATGGTGCACGCTTGGGTAATTCCGTAAAGAGATGACGGAAA
>NZ_JACJFI010000666.1 GCF_014164505.1 Shewanella sp. SG41-4
AAACTCAGGTGCGTTCTCTAAGTGTCTAACTGACACAGTGATCCAGTCCATACAAGAACAGACTAAGTTGAACAGGTTCTTACCACCTTTATCTTTGTAGATCTGAAAAACAAAGCTTGAGTTAGAGTTCACTAAATCTCGGAAGTCTCCGATCTTATCGTCACTAACAACATTTTTCATTCGTTAACTTACCTAATAAGTGACTGAAAATATAATGAAACAGTGTGTCCTGATAGTGATAGTTCTGCAATTCTTAATTCACCTGAAACGCTTCAAACTTAAAGTAGAGTGGTTCGTTCAAACACTTAGTGAACCTGTCGTAATGGTATTGGATTTAATAAACAGTAATGTAGGTGGAGTTTGTCGATTATCATCGTAAAAAAAGAGTCGATTTTCATTTATCATACAATCTTGATTTTCTGCTAAATCAGAATGATATCAAAGCGCTTCTGTCGGACACGTTTTCCTATACCAAAACCAATTCGTATCTAACTAATTTAGAAAAGGCGCTGACACGTCTTTGTCCAAATACGAGTTAGGACTATTCTAATACTCGTTGATCTAGGTAATGTAATATTTATAATCAAGGAAGTAATTCCTTTACATCACACTCAAGTACTTCTGCTAATTGATACACCTTTTCAAGTGTAATGTTGACTTCACCACGCTCAATCCTACCTGCATAGCTGCGATCCATTTCCGCTAATAAAGCCATTTTATCCTGTGAGATTCCAAGAATTTTACGTTTAGCTCTTAGTTTTCGTCCAAATTGTACTGCTAAGTCTTTCATTTTTAATCTCATTAAAAAGAAAGACTATCTAAAGTTGCGGCTTATAAAGCCACGGACTATAATCCGCAATTGTTTTTTATGTCCATCTAACACTCAAAATGAGTGAGTAATAGAGCCTTGTGAGAAAGTTATGCCAAAAGCTTCAATCAAAATATGTTCAACATTACATACTATTCTCCAGGATGAGAGCTTCAATCATTTTCAAGTTATAGAATTACGTGATGCATATCTTGCAGTTTCACAATGCAGTGAAAGTGTAAGCCAAGCATACAAATTCATTTATCGACAAATATCTA
>NZ_JACJFI010000667.1 GCF_014164505.1 Shewanella sp. SG41-4
GTTGTCTGTCATAGATAACGACAAACTGATGGGAATAGCCTGCTCTAAACATACGCTATGGCGAAGTAAAATGTTAGCATCGGGACTTCCTTCTGTCCCAGACATTACTGAATGGAAAGAAAGGCATGAGATCAATACCAGACGCCAGGGTGAAGTAGTTAGTGTGACGGCCGACTATGCGATTATACGCTGCAAAAAGTCACATCTTGTATTCTACACTAACAAATCAATGCAAAAGAGACGGAAAGCATGGCCTTTGACTGTTGGTATTGATGTTACTTTTATTCCCAAACCTGCTCCAGTTCAAGGCAATCGTCCCAATGCGACTCAAGTAAAACAATAAATTCAATTAATTAGCATCAACAAGACTACTTGGATTAGCCTTGTTGAACTACGCTCTTTTAGTTAAGAAACACACTAAGGGATATGTCAGTAGAGTCAGAATATGTCTTAATTTGATAAAATTTTCTATATCCGACGCAATCCATCTATCTCTAAATGAGTAAGATCAATAACTCACTACTGTCCAAAAGTGAGTTTCATAAAGTTTACTCTGACCCCACTAATTCCAGCTAATATGACAAGCAAAATGCAAGACCTGACCCTGTGACCCTATGTGATAAACATCTAAACTCTTACCATTTCAATAAAAATGCTTACTACTTACTCTAAGCCAATGTTATGATGATAAAAACAAATGGAGATTGTTATATGTTAAGCCTGTTAAAAATAGTACTTTCAGCTGGATTAGGATTAGCGGGGTTAGGAGCTCTCACACTTTACGGAGTGATGGAAAGTTGGCTTAAATTAGATGTCTTTTCTAAAATGACATCTGAACAAACTTACAATGCATTTATTGCATGTCTTATTGCAATGTTTGGCTCACTACTAGTGTTAGTAATTGTTCACTTGCGGTCTTCCCCAAACCCTTCTGTTTCTGCCGTATCACATTCCTCTGGTCATGCGATCAATACTACCGGCAAAAATAGCAGCGTGAACATAAATAAATAATATGGCTCTTTCTAATTCAGCAACAGCTAGCAACAATGGTATTGCAGTCAATACTACTGGGGCTGCTA
>NZ_JACJFI010000668.1 GCF_014164505.1 Shewanella sp. SG41-4
TGTACTTCTCAATATTGCTTTGTTAGCACCATTAAAATAGATATCTTCAAACCTTAAGTTATGACTTAATTTTAGTATTTCACTATCTAGAAACGGGCACCTAGCCTCTACACCATGCGCCATAGTACAAAGATCCAACCGTCTCAATTCTGTAAAGTTCATGTCTGCAAGTAATCGTTCTCTGGACATCAGTAACTCTTGAGGCTCAAGATAAGTAAAGTAACCTCCAAAAAGCTCGTCAGCTCCTTCCCCAGTTATAGCTACTTTTATATTGAGAGATTTAACTGCTTCAGCTAGTAAGTATGTTGCTAACCCATTACTCACGATAGAAGGGTTATAACTTTCTGTAATATAAACAACTTTCTCTATGTAACGTTCTAAAAGCTCACCAGAAGGGATAGATATGTGTTGAACATTTTTGAGTTCTAGGGCTTTAATGACTTTATTTACCATTAGAGAATCAGAGCTATTTGGAGAACCTAAAGTAAAGTAGGTAATATCTTCCCGCAAATTTGATGCAATATAGGCCAGTATTGAACTATCTAAACCACCGCTTAAAAATAAACCCACAGGCTGGGTCAATGGTAGACGCTTTTTAACAGCGGCACATAATTTAGCTTGTATGTCATAATCTTTAGTTTGTGTGTTAAATATAGAGGGATGCGCTACAACATGGTCAACTTCCCAATTTGCCAAATTGAGGTGAGTAATCCCTTTAGGGACTTGCTTAAACCAATCTATATTTTCAATAGCTTTTAATTCACTGGTTATAAAGTATTCGTTTTTAGATTGCCCATAAAAAAGCGGTTTTTTACCCAGCCTATCTCTAAGTAATACAATATCTTCAGTTACTTTATTGTATAAAACGGCAGCGTAAAATCCGTCGATTACATCTAAGACTTCAGCACCAAGTTTTGTAAAAAGAGGTAACAATACTTGCGTATCATTTTCACCAAACATAAAAAGATTGTACTTATTAATCAATTCTTGATAGTTATATATTTCACCGTTTACAGCTCCAACCCAATCGCCATCTTGATATGGTTGTCTACCAAAGATTCCTTGACCATTAACAGC
>NZ_JACJFI010000669.1 GCF_014164505.1 Shewanella sp. SG41-4
CGTTATTCGTTGTCGATTACATGCAGGTCAGTACTACGAATTAAACATATTAGCTAGTATTTATGTTCAAGAAAATATTGCTGGGTTCAACGTGTTAGATTTACTTATCAATGATTAAGTGTCTAGATATTCTTGTTGGAATGGATGCTACATACGTTTATTTCGTAGAAAAAGTAGCTATTGATACCGATCTTATATGTTGATATGAAGTCTAGTGTACAACATACGATGAAATCATTGGTAGGAGACAATCTTGTTCTTGCAATTGATGCGTTCAATATGAAGCCGGAGTGAATTATGAGTAGTACGGTAACAGGGTAACCGCATGATTGCTTACTTTTTGAACTCTATGTTTGACCTGCAAGCAAAAGAACTAGAAACCATCCTAACTATGAAGATTTATCGAACTACGTTCGCGATCTCGCTCTGGTTCCACGAGGTTGCAATATTTCAAGCTTACTATTCCTCCAAAGAATAGACAGTAGATCAAGTTAGTCCTGTGATGAGGGAGGAATTAGACTTATGATTATTTGCAATTAACATTATCGATTAATAAATAACCTTAGTTGAATAGGCGACACTTCCGAGTAATATTTTTCTAATAAATCATATAAAAACGAGTAGATGCCAAGAATCGTTAGCAATCTGAGGTAGTGGCTATGCATCCTGAAAGTATCATTGAAAAAATAGTTTCTTCGTTCGAAGGGATAGTCCCAAAATCAAGTTGGGGAGAAACATCACTATTTTATAATCCCGGTAAAGCCCTTCCCAATGGGGTTTACTTTTGCACTATCAAAGAAAAAGATGGAGACAATGATAAATCTTCAAAACTTGATAGGGCTGGTGTTTATAGGTTAAGTTTTGGTATAAGTAGGAATAGCTATGAACGACTGTTTGGCGATAAGCCGAAAAGGCCGGCTAAAGGCTGTACAGTTAATGCGGAACATGATTTTACAGTCGAAAATAAGCTTATTATGCATCCTATTTATGGTTGGATGTCATGGGTTCAAATATTAAATCCGACAGAATCAATGTTTACCGAGGTATTTCCTTTGATAACAGAGGCGCACTCAATT
>NZ_JACJFI010000066.1 GCF_014164505.1 Shewanella sp. SG41-4
AAGGTATTTTTTATTATTTTTTGTATTTAGCTAGCAAATTATCAAACCGTGCTTTTTGTGTTTATCACAGTTTGGTATGGTTCATCGATTGTAAAAAAACAATCTGATAACAATCAGAATAATTTCAATATGGTTATTTATTGCTGTGCAGCTTTCATACTCCAAGACATGCCAGTGGCATAGCGATGGGCAAAACCTTTCCAAGCAGCAGTTGGATTGCCTTGTTGATCTTGCTCATTAGACTGAGTGTTTAATTGTAGGTATGAACACTTATCTTGTTGATTTTTAATATGACAATCCATCATCGCTAATGCAAAGTGCTTATTAATAGTATTAAGCTGTGTTGTGTCCCAGGCGGGTTCAAAATAGTGGCCTAAATCTATTTCATTTTGGTAAGCCACTTTAGGTGCTGGATGTGGGGCGATATTATGGCGAGCATTATGATAGGTGAGCATATAGGTATGTTCACCGCCAGTTTGCTGGTATAGCGATTGAATGCCTTTATAACCAGAAATATCATCAAGATCACCAGTAACATACAGCGTTGGGATGGTTATTTTGGCTAATGCTATTGGGTCAAATAGCTGATAGTTGCCTCCCCAGGGGGCCATAGCAATCATGGCTTTCCATTTAGGGTCTACTGTTACAGGGGCTGTTTGGCCACCAGCACAGGTGTTGAGTAAGGTAATGGCACCATTGATAACATTTTGGTCTTTGCTGCCGGTAAAGGTAGCAGCAGTTTGTGGGTTAAATTGATAACAGCCGCCGACAGTGTTGACCGCACCATAGCCGCCCATTGAATAGCCAATTAAGCCAGCTCGTTTGGTGTCGATAATACTGCTGGCAAAATTGTCACTGCCAGTAAAATAATCAAGGGTAAACTGTTGATCACGCGAACGGTTTAATAACGTACTAAAAAACCCGCTAAACGGGGCATTAACCATGTCGACGTCAGCATTGGTTGAGTCGGTGTGATCCAGTGCCGCAACAATATATCCGTGTGACGCTAGATGCTCAGCTAAGTAAAACATAATGGTGCGATAGCCAGTATAACCATGGGATAACACAATGAGTGGAAATGGCTGATCTGTTAATTTGACCACTTCTGCGTCACGAGTGGCATTGCCTTGCAGTGAAAATGGTAATCCTAAACGGGTTTCATCATTATAAACGGCATTTAATACAGCTGGTTGGTTTTGCTTGGTCGCGGCAGTTTTGTTACTTGGGTACCACACTTCAACTTTGAGTTTTCTGTCTTCAGGTCTTTGTGTGTTGGGGTTGAATTGATTTTTATGAATTAAGTTAACGGTTTTAACACCAACTTGATAAAGCCCTGTTTGCGCCAGCTCTGGCAACGCTTCCTTTGGCAGTGTGTTGGGGTAAAGCTGTTCGGCAGCGAGTATGGTATTTTGTGTGCTACTGCCTGTTGCGTCTGCGGCAATGGCGCTTGAGTGGGTGCCTAAACATAACAATGCGATAGAAATAAGTGATTTGGTCATCATTAAAGCTGTCCTTTTCAGTAATGCATGTTCTTGAACATGAGCTGCTTTACTTGGTTATTTTTATTATGAGATGTGGGCGAGTTATCAGCCCACATCATTTGTTTGTTATCGACTAATTTGATGGGTTACTGCGTAAATTCTTCTACAGTTAATCCTTTGCCTGCAGTGCAGACGTAAATGTCCGCTTGCAAATTAAACTGCGCAAAATACTGCAAATCAACCGCTTGTTTGATCGCGGCTACGTCTTCATTACGGCATAAACACACTATCGCGCCACCAAATCCACCACCGGTCATGCGCACGGCGCCTCTGTCAGCTAAAGCTTGTTGGCAAATTTGCACTAAACCATCGGTTGCAGGGACTGTTACTTCAAAATCATGCTTTAACGATTGATGTGATGCGGTCATTAAAATGCGCAGTTGTTCGATGTCATTACTGGCTAAGGCTTTTGTTGCGGCAATGACGCGGGCATTTTCAGTGATGACATGGTGAGCTCGGGAGAATTCATTCGCGCTCATTTGTGGCTTAGTTTGCATTAACAACGCTAAGTCAGCATCGCGCAGGGTGGTTAAGCCCATTTTACTGGCGGCTTGCTCGCAATCGATCCGGCGTTGGTTGTATTCACTGTCGACCAATTTTCTGGGATAGTTCGAGTTAACAATCACAATCGATAAGTCTGTTGGAATCGTTACCGATTGTGTGTGTAAGTTTTGGCAATCAATTAATAACGCTTGGTCCTGTTGACCTTTAGCTGAAATTAACTGGTCCATAATGCCGCACTGACAATCCATAAAATCATTTTCGGCTTGTTGGCCGAATAAGGCGATTTGTTCTTCGGTTAAATTTAGGCCACAAACATGATTAAACATCCCCGCAATCGCCACTTCTAGTGCTGCCGAAGATGATAAACCACTGCCTTGTGGCACATTACTTTCAATTAATAAATCGACACCTTGTAGCTGGTGGCCTGCACGGTTAAGCACAAATGCTACGGCACGGATGTAGTTGCCCCATTGTGATTGGCCAGCACTAATCCGTTGATTAACTTCAAAGCTTTCTTGTTCATTCGGATACATGGTTGAAAGCACATTAACCATGTTGTCGTTACGTATACGATAGAAAACTTGAGTTCGGAAAGTAAGTGCGCAGGGTAATACGAAACCTTGATTGTAGTCGGTGAATTCACCAATTAAATTAACCCGACCAGGGGCGCTGACGACACCTTGTGGTAATGATGAAAACTGCTGCTGATAGAATGCCTGTAGCGCGTCGTTATTCATTATTGTTTCCTTGATAGTAATGGATGTCGCTGGCATTTTGTAAAATTTTAGCAGCTGTTTCTGGGCTTAAATCACGTTGACTTTCGGCAAGCATCTCGTAGCCGACCATGTGTTTTTTTACGGTGGCAGAGCGTAATAGTGGTGGATAAAAATGGGCATGTAAGCGCCAATGGCTATTGCCGTCAAGTTTACTTGGTGCGCTGTGCCAACCCATTGAATACGGGAAGCTGCAATTAAACACATTGTCGTAACGGGTGGTGAGTATCTTAATTGCTTGGGCTAAAGCGGTGGACTGCGCATCGGTTAGCTCACCAAAGTGGCGCACATCATCTTTGCATACGAGTAAGGTTTCAAAAGGCCATGCGGCCCAAAATGGTACAACCACTAGCCAGTGGTCATTTTGATAAACAACTCGCTCACCGTCGGCAACTTCATGTTTAACATAATCGCCGAGCAAATTGCCGCCATGACGTTTTTGGTAGTTGCGCTGGTTATCTTCTTCTAACTGTATTTCGGTCGACAAATGGTTGTGCGCCCATACTTGTCCATGTGGATGAGGTTGCGAGCATCCCATCACTTCACCTTTGTTTTCGAAGATATGAACACATGAATATTGCGCAGATAATTCGATATAGTTCTGTTTCCAGGCATCAACCACATCATTAATCTCAGCCACGGATAATTCTGGTAAGGTTTTATTGTGCTTAGGTGAGAAACAAATCACTCGGCATTCGCCAGTCGCTTGCTCTATTTCAAATAATGGATTGTCATGATTGAGCACGGCGGAATGATCTGTTTCTGGTGACGTTAGTGCGCCAAAGTCGTTGGTAAACACAAAGGTTTTATCATATGCAGGGTTATTACTGTCGTTAGCACGATGATTACCGGGACACAAAGGGCATGTTTTATCGTACTCTGGTAAATTTGATGGGGCATTTTTTTCTGTCGCACCTAACCAAGGACGATTATTTCGATGCGGCGACACTAGCACCCAATTACCCGTTAACGGATTTTTTCGTCTGTGGGTAAATTCAAACTGACTCATGGCAATCCCTTTCATCTATATGTGTCTGGAGCAATAACCAGAAAGTGCAGAATATTATCTCAATGGTACTGTAGATAAATTATGCAAATTTAATTTATATGATAAATACTACTATTAAGTATTTTATTTAACAAGATGTAATCAATTTAGACAAGATCTTTCTAATTCAGCTTGTCAATTGATGGTCTGTCACTCTATGATGTTGCTAATATATATTATTTATCATATTTATTTTAGTAGTGGGATACGTAAATGGAAGCCGATATAGAAATTGTTGATGTTGTCGTGATTGGTGGCGGCATAAACGGTGTTGGAATAGCGGCCGATGCAGTGGGGCGTGGTTTACGTGTCTTACTGTGTGAACAGAATGACTTAGCGTCTGCAACTTCATCAAATAGCAGCAAACTTATCCATGGTGGGCTTCGGTACCTAGAGCATTATGAGTTCCGTTTGGTTAAAGAAGCATTAGCCGAACGTGAAGTGTTGCTTAAAAAGGCTCCTCATTTAATCACTCCGTTGACATTTAGGCTTCCCCATCAGTCTCATTTACGTCCTGCGTGGATGATCCGTCTTGGGTTGTTTTTATATGACAATTTAGCGTCTCGTGTCACTCTGAATGCATCAAAAAAAATTAACTTCACACAAGATAGCCCATTAAAACCTGAAATTACTCAAGGGTTTGAGTATTCTGATGCTTGGGTCGATGACTCTCGTTTAGTGGTATTAAATGCCCTTGCAGCAAAAGAATTAGGGGCACAAATTTTTACTCAAACTCGCTGTATTAGTGCCGAACGCGATAATGGTATCTGGAAACTCACCTTGCAACATCAAGGGGATAAGTCATTACGGCAGGTGCATGCAAAAAGTGTTGTTAATGCTTCTGGACCTTGGGTGTCGAGCTTATTTGCAAATGTATTAAAGCAGCCCTCACCGCAAAAAATTCGTTTAGTAAAAGGTAGCCATATTGTGGTGCCTAAAATTCATCAACAACCACATGCTTATATTTTGCAAAATGTCGATCAGCGAATTGTATTTGTGATTCCATTTGAAGACGACTTTTCTCTGATTGGTACTACCGATGTTGATTTTACTGGCGACCCTAAAGATGTACGTATCGACCAGCAAGAAATTGATTACCTGATTAGCATCACCAATCACTATTTTAAAAGCACCATTAGCGAACAGGATATTGTGCACACGTTCTCTGGGGTGAGACCATTAATGGATGACGAGTCTGATTCGGCGCAGTCGGTAACTCGTGATTACACCTTTATTGTCGATGCCCCTAAAGATAAGGCGCCGTTATTGTCAGTATTTGGCGGCAAAATTACGACATATCGCAAACTGGCGGAAGCTGCAGTAAATCGATTAAAACCTTTCCACCCTCAAATGGGTAAACCTTGGACAGCAACTCAAGCGCTACCAGGCGGTGATTTTACTGATTTAGGCGAGCTTAATCGGATTTATCAGCAACAATATCCTTGGATAAGTACACAATCTATTAATCGTTTACTACGTACTTACGGAACCCGTACTCAATACATTTTAAATGATGCCGCGAGCAGCGAGGCATTGGGGATTGATTTTGGTCATGGTTTATATCAAGCGGAAGTCGATTATGTTATTACCAATGAATGGGCCAGTTGTAGTGCAGATATTTTATGGCGACGGACTAAGCTAGGCTTGCATTTTACTGAGGAACAGCAGCAAGTACTGAGTGATTATGTCGCGAGTAAGCAAGACGTTGCACCAGAGGTTGTTGCAGATGTGAGTTAACCTAAACGGGTTAACTCTAGCACCCTAAATGATAAAAAGTTTGGGGTGTTTTTTTATCAGCCATTGATGAGATTTACGATTGGTTGATGTTGATACTACAAGGTGTGTCGACGATTCCAGTAACGTGATGTAACTGATAAATAAACACGTTACCCGATAATGGATAATCAACAAGTTGCTGTTGAGTCAGTTCAATGCGCGATGTTGTTATAATTAACCAGTCTAAATTGGGACCACCGATGGCGACACTAGAGGGTTGTATTGCAGGTAAAATTAATTTTTCAACTATATGACCATCTGGATGATAACGTACTACGCTATGATCGCCCCATTGTGCATTCCACATAAAGCCATGTGCATCAATAGTTGAACCATCAGGAAATACATGATCTGCTGTGGTTGCAAACAGGGTTTTATCCGTTAATGTTTTGTGTGTTGGGTCATAGCGATATTGATGGATACAATGTCTTTCAGAGTCTGCGTGGTACATAATGTTACCGTCAGGGCTCCAACACAAGCCATTAGAGATCAAAATATCTTCAATGGTTTTATGGCATTCACCCTGATTATCTATCCGGTATAAGTTGCCTTGTTGATGTTGATCATGACGGGTTTCAACCATAGTTCCCGCCCAAAAATGTCCACTGCGATCGGTGCGGCCATCATTAAAACGGTTACCTTTCTGGGCTACTTCAGGCTGGCTAAGCCATGTTAATGCATGTGTATCGAGATGATACAAAGCAAAACCTTGCTCAAAGGCGACAATTAACTGGAATGTTTGCTGCCCTGCTAAAAATGCAAAGCTGCCAATGCGATACGGTAAGCTGTATTGATCGTGCAGCTGAGTCTCGACACTGTATTTGTGAATTGTTCCTTGTATGATATCGATCCAATAAATGGCTTGTTGTTGCGGGTGCCATAAGGCATTTTCACCCAAATCATTTTGTGATGGGATAACCTGTATAAGCTCGCCGATGCATTGGGTTAGTGTATTATTCATCTGTCGAATTATGTGCGTGTTGGTACACAACATTAAATCCTGCCAATGTCGCGTCTGTGACATCCCATAATGTTGTATTGATATTGTAGTGATGCAATACTTCGATAAAACATTGGCTTAAGTGAGGTGGACCGATAATCGCCACCGATTCTAAGTCTGTGAATTGCCATTCTTGCGCGCTCATCGCTGCGCGAACATCACTTCCAATCAATAGCCCTGATAAATATGCGTGTGCTTGTTTGGTTGAGTAATCCTCAAAAAGCTGCTTACTGCGAACGCTATATAAACCGTGATAAAAATTATCGTGAGTTGATGACAAGATAAAATCAGCACCCTCAATAAATGCGCCAAAATCAAAGTCTAAATCCGATACTTTTTCTTGGATCAGTACGCTGTTAGATGACAATAGGTCATACAGTTCACCTGTTAGCGCAGTCTTAAATAAAATGACTTTACCTTCTTCAATTAGCACCCATTTAGTATGAGTTCCTGGCAAGCATACAAGATGCCGACCAACTAGATGCTGTGGTGCCATCGCAAGCCAGCCGAGTAAATGAAATTCTTCTCCACGCATTGAGTCATGGAGTTGGTTATAAAGTTGGCAACTTAAACCTGGAAATATGGTGACTTGATGACCTTTACTATCAAAGCGTGTTCCAGCTGTGATCACTTCTTTGGGAGAAATGGGGCAAGCAAGATATTGAGTTTCTTTCCAGCCAATGCTTGAACCTATTTGACCAATCATCAATATGGGTAATTTACCAAAACGATTAGCCCAAGGAGCAATACTGTCCATTAATGTGGTTTCAAAGTCAGTTTGAATTTTTTTCACGCCGACATTATTGGCTTGTTCAAGCACGACTAATGGTTTACCGAATTCGGCTAAACATAAGTAAGCACGTAAATGGCTTGTGCCCCAATCGATAGCAATAAAATGTTGATATTTAGCAAGCAAGCTAAGCTCTCCCACCGTCAATATTGATACACTGACCGGTGATCAATTCACTATTGTTTGAGGCTAAAAACAGGGCTAGTTTGGCGACATCTTGTGGGGTAATTCGGCGTTTTAATGCCATCGCATCAGTCCATTTTTGCTCTTCTTGTTCGGTTAGCCAGCTGGCAAGCTGCTTTTCGGTAGCGACCCAACCGGGCAAAATGGCATTGACACGGATACCTGATTCTCCAAACTCACGCGACAATGAGCGTGTCATTCCAATTAAGCCTGCTTTAGCCGTCACGTAGCCAGTCATTTGTTGTGAGCCTAATAGCGCGGTGATTGAACTGAAATTGATAATGCTACCTGAGTGCTGTTGCTTCATTAAAATATAAGCGGCTTGAGATGCAAAAAAAGCAGGATCTAAATTAATTTGCATACACTTGTGCCAGTCGTGTGCCGAAATCGTTTCGACATCTTGGCGCGCATCATTAGCGACATTATTTATCAGTACGTCAAAGCGACCAAAGTGTTCACCCACATCTCTAATGGCTTGCTGTAATGATTCAGAATCGGTGGCATCGATAGCGCGAAACCAAATTGATGAAGCATCAATTTTGGCCATTTTGCTAAGTAGATTGGCTGCTGTTTTATGATCGATATCAATAAAAGCCACTTTAGCTTGTTGATGTATGAAGGCTTCGACCATTGATGCACCAATGCCACTGGCACCGCCGGTAATAAAGATGACTTTGTCTTTCAAGTCTTGATATTGGGTTAACAAACTCACTTATAACGCTCCAAACCTATTTTTATGATTATGGTTAACTAGCGGTATTTGTTGGATTTAATGATTAATCCGAAAAATATTTATGGTTATTATGTCTATTTCTAACATTAACACCACTGAAAACAAAGTTATATCGTAATCGCATTTAAATATGATATAACAGATTTATGTACTGAATATTGGACAGTAAAAGCATGAACAATTCTCCACGTCAAAATTTAACACATCAATTAACTCACGATTTGGGCATTGCCATTGTAAAAGGGGTTTACCCTGTTGGCGAAGGTTTACCCTCTGAAGCTGATTTGTGTATTGAATATGATGTTAGCCGTAGCTCAACGCGTGAAGCAGTAAAAATGCTGTCTGCAAAAGGCCTTATTTCATCTCGGCCAAAGCAAGGTATTCGCGTGTTGCCTGAAAGCAATTGGAACATGTTTGATACCGACGTATTAAAATGGATTTTAAGCAGTAAACCGTCATTGTCATTACTGAAAGAGTTTACTCAGGTAAGGGTTGCGCTAGAACCGCAAGCGGCGGCACTTGCGGCAATGAACGCATCCGATGAGCAATTAGCGTCTATCGAAAAAGCTCTCGAACGTATGGTTGAAGCTGAACAGGGTTTAGATGACCCGTTAGAAGCTGATATTGCATTTCATACCAGTATTCTAATCGCCAGTGGTAACCGATTTTTTGTACAATTAACCGAGTTTATTGGTACGGCACTCAGGGTGAGTATTCGTTACACCAACAAGATTAAAGGTGTGCCCGGTGCGGATGTGAAAAAGCATGCCGAAATTTTTAATGCCATTAAAGCGCGCAATCCTGAATTGTCCCGAGCTGCGGTTTCAATGATTTTAGATGAAGCCCTTGAGTTAATTGAATCAAAGCTCTAGTGGATGATTAGGCGTTATTGAACAGTGCAACGGGTTTACTCATTATCGAAGCCGATGTATTGATAAATAAACGCAAAAACCATTATCCCCGTAAAAAGAGCACCTATAAAGGTGCTCTTTTGCTTAATGGGGATAAAATAAGACGCCCTATAAAAGAGGCGCGCTATAAAGTGTTACTTCACTTCGTTTAACTCAAAAATCAACGACGTTTGCGGGAAAGTGATCGGTAACTGCATACCGAAGGTCATTAATGCCTCACCGCTAAAGGTTTGGTTGCTAATGACACTTAACACCGATGGCGAATAAAATGAAAACGCTGACGGCCACACAAGTGATAAGGTGTAATCTTTGTCGGCATCTAACCCTACAAAATGATATTTTGGCGGATTGGTGCGTTGGGTTTCTTTAACACTGTTATAAGCAAACAAGGCTTGGCTTTGGTCGGTATTAACAATACCAAAGTTGATTGAGTCGCCATCGCTGTCTAATCGTACCAACTTGCCACTGTGAATTAGCTGACGATGCTGTTTGTGCAGTTTGATTATTTGCTGTAATTGCTCACGTTCATCATGAGTTAACTCACGAGGATCCATTTCAATCCCCATGTGACCAAAGAAGGCTACTGCTGCTCGCATGGCAATATTGATGTTTCGTCCAGTAATGTGGCAATCGCGTGGACCAACATGTGCCCCCATCACTTCCGCTGGGAAAAGAACGAACAACCACGTTGAATGGTAAGCCTGTCTAGAGCGTCATTTGAATCTGAAGTCCATACTCTGTCAGTGTGTTGTAGTACCCCGTAATCAACCCGTGCACCACCAGAAGAACAACTTTCAATTTCAATGTGTGGATGACTATCTTTAAGGCGCTTGATTAAAGCATAAGCGGCCTTAGTTTGTTGATGTACTGCCGGTTTACCCAATAAATTCCCCGCATGGTTAAGATCGCGGTTCATGTCCCATTTGAGGTAGAGAATTTGTGGGTATTCAACCAATATATCGTTAATCGCATTAAACAGATAGTCAGTCACGGCTGGGTTCGTCATGTCTAGCACTAGCTGTTTTCTAAATTGCAGTTGCTCGTTACCTTGGGTTTGCAGCGCCCATTCAGGGTGGTTGCGATATAAATCGCTGTCTGGATTAACCATTTCAGGTTCAAACCATAAACCAAATTCCATGCCCACTTTATTAACATGATCAATCAGTGGTTGCAGTCCGTCTGGGTAAATTTCACGATCAACAGTCCAGTCACCTAAACCGGCAAAGTCACCACGGCGACCTTTAAACCAGCCGTCATCGAGTACAAATCGTTCTGCGCCAATGTCCGCCGCTTGGGTCGCTAATGATTGTAAAACAGCAACATCATGGTCAAAGTAAATTCCTTCCCAAGTGTTGTAGTGCACTGGGCGTGGCTTTTGACGGACTTTATCAGTGATCAATGATTGGCGTACATACTGATGAAAATGGTGCGACAAACCACTAAAACCTTGATTAGAGTAAGCGGTATACAATGTTGGACTAGTATAAGATTCATTAGGGGCTAAGGCCAACTCACCAGGCATTAATAGCTCTCCTAGCTGAGCATAACTTCGACCTTCTGCCAGTAATTCGGCACGCATTTTATGGTTGCCACTCCACCCTAAATGAAAACCATAACACTCGCCGCCTTGCTCATGGGTGAATTTGTTATGCATCACCATGCCTGGGAAATTGTCGTGCGACGTTTTACCTTTACGGTTTTCACGCACAAAGCTGCCTAAGAACATATCAAAGGATTTACGTTGAAACTCGTTCGACCATCGGCCTTCAAACGACATTATTTGGTCAATATGCAGTGGCATCGGGATGGTTGGTGCTGCACACCAATTCACATTGACCGAACTTTGGCCTAGGTTGGTTAATTCGGTTGTCGCACTGAGTACGTCGCTGCGAGGGTCAAGCAGTAAGTGATGTTTAACGCTTAGCTGACGTAGGGTATCTACTGACTCGAAATACACTTCGTTTTCATTCGGTTGACTAACTTGTGTTAATGCACCACCGATTGACCATGCGATGTTGTTATCAAAAATTTCAATACCAGGTGCACCGGTAAAACCTTCACCCATTAACGGCGATAATGAAATAGGTGCTTCAACAACAACTGAGCATTTAGCTTCTTGTCGGGTGCTTAACCGTTTCATCATGTCAAAGCTGGTCTTTTCTGATAACTTTTTACCAAAATACAAAATGGCAGGGGTCTTGTTTAGGCAATCAACGATCAAACTAGTATGTTGGCCATTAAGCAAAACGAACTGGGGATGTGACATGATATTGTCCTTGATTGACGTTTTTGTGTTTATACACACTGATTAACCATACATATTCGAATGTGCTGGATTGAGCCAGTAACATTCTGCAGTGTGTTGATGATGATATTCTGATTATTTTAAAATACTATATATCATATAAATACTGGGTTAGTATATTGATCGTCATTAAAAAGTGGTCAAATAACCCCGTGATTTTGCTTGTGACAGTAGGATAGAACCTTAACAATATCCTATGTTCGAGCCAACGGTTTTACGCACTATATATTGGAGATTAACATGTTAGGAGTTTGCTACTACCCTGAGCATTGGCCTGAATCTATGTGGCAACAAGACGCAAAAGAAATGCGTCAGCTTGGATTACAGTATGTGCGTATTGGCGAGTTTGCGTGGTCTAGAATTGAGACCCGTGATGGTGAGTATTCTTTTGAGTGGCTAGATCGTGCCATTGAGACATTAGTGAGCGAAGGGCTGCAAGTGATTATGTGCACGCCAACGGCTACGCCTCCTAAATGGTTAATCGACAAATATCCAGACATTTTGCCTGTCGACATTAAAACGGGCACCACCCGTGGCTTTGGTTCGCGCCGTCATTATGATTTTTCAAGTGATAACTACTTTCGTGAAGCAATGCGTATCTCTAGCGTTATTGCACAACGCTATGGTCAACATCCTGGCATCTGTGGCTGGCAAACGGACAACGAGATTGCTTGTCACGATACTACTCATAGTGGCTCATTGGTGGCTAAGTCAGCATTTCAACAGTGGTGTAAAGCCTATTATCACAACAATATTGAAAAGCTCAATATTGCATGGGGTAATGTTTTCTGGTCGATGGAATATCAAGATTTTGAACAAATCGAATTACCTATTCTAGCGGTAACTGAAACCAATCCTGCTCATCAACTGGCTTACCGTCGTTTTAGTTCTGTTCAAGTGGTGAAGTTTCATGATGCAATGGTTGAGATCATTCGTGCTCACGCGCCAAATCGTTTTGTTACCCATAATTTTATTCCATTGGTCGATACCCAAACCGATAACTTTGCATTAGCGAAAAACCTCGATTTTGTCAGTTACGACAATTACCCGCTCGGTCGTTCTGATATGTTTTTTAAACATATGCCAGCAGAACAATTTAAACCGTACATGCGTACCGGACACCCTGACTTTTCTAGCTACTCGTTTGATCAAAGCCGTGGTGTAAGCAATAAGAATTTTTGGGTAATGGAGCAACAACCTGGGCCTGTAAATTGGGCTCATCACAATCCTCGTCCAGAAAAAGGCATGGTAAGACTGTGGTCATGGCAGGCGTTTGCCCATGGTGCCGACTGTGTGTGTTATTTCCGTTGGCGCCAAGTACCGTTTGCTCAAGAGCAAATGCACGCTGGCATTAAACGTAACGACAATTCAAAAGCAGCAGCTTGGGCTGAAGTTGAGCAAATGCGTGACGAGTTGGCCAAAGTCGACTTTACCATTAGCGATCCTGTGCAAGCCAAAGTAGCAATAGTGACAGGTGCTAACAGTCAGTGGGTGACCGAGATTGAACGCCAAGGTGACAGTTACAATCATCAACGCGTTGAGTTTGCTTATTACTCGGCATTACGTCAGTTAGGGTTAGCTGTAGATTTTGTCTCTGTAGATCATGATTTGACACAGTATGTTTTAGTTGTCGCACCGTGTTTACCTATTGTGCCGCAAGCCTTTGTTGATAAATGTCAGCAAGCCAACGTACATTTAGTTATTGGTCCACGCTCAGGCAGCAAAACGGATGAATTGTCATTGGTGCCTACGTTGGCGCCAGGGTTATTCCAAGCATTAGTCCCTGTACGGGTATTATCAACTGAAACCATTCGTCCAGACTGCAGTGAACTATTGCATTTTAATGGGGTTGAGTTTGAAAGCCAGTGCTGGCGAGAAGAGCTAGAACTCAGCGATGGTGTTGATGTGGTGGCGACTTATCATGATGGTAGTCCTGCTGTGGCTCGACATCAAAACAGCAGTTATGTGGCAACATTGACCTGTGATGGATTCTTACTCGAGTACTTTAAAATGCTTGCGGTAGAGTTAGGATTAACCACATTAGTATTACCTAAAGATGTGCGTATTGTGCAACGTGGTCATTATGCCTACCTGTTTAACTATGCCGGTTATTCGCAAACTGTACCAAGTGAGTTACAAGGCCAATACGTTTTAGGCAGTGCAAACCTTGCTGCTTACGATGTTGCTATCATTAAACTCGTATAGGGTAGCAACAAGTATATGTTAGTAATATTATGGCCATCAATGTGGCCATGATCTTAGCTCACAAGCTGTATTGACTCTGTTGTTATTTCAGTTTGTTGCATCTTTTTCAACTCAATGTTTTTCCACACCTTGTCATGAAAGTAGAACACAACTGTATTAACGGCAGGTTCAAGCAGGGCAATGGTACCACCGATAATAATACTACCGGTTAATAGGTAGGTAATCGTAAAAGCCACACTGAAGTGTAAAATGGCAAAGCTGATTGTCTTTTTCATGATGAATCCCCTGTTTGATTTATTTAAATGATAACAGTTCTCATTATCATGTAAAGAGGGTTGATTCGATTATTGCAAATGAAAATTTCGATTACGTTTGTGATTTTTAATATTGAAAACAATAAAGGCCCTAAAAAGGGCCTTCCATTACAGTTAATAACATGAATTAATTCAGGCGATAACAACAGATATTGTGATTAGTAATGCCAAGGGAAACGTGAAAAGTCTTGATCACGTTTTTCTAAAAAGGCATCGCGACCTTCTTGAGCTTCTTCACTAGCGTAAGCTAAGCGTGTTGCTTCACCAGCAAACAGTTGTTGGCCCACCAAACCATCATCAGCCATATTAAAGCCATATTTAAGCATACGCATTGCCGTGGGGGATTTAGAGTTAATCTCTTTGGCCCAAGCTAAGGCTTCAGTTTCTAGTTCGGCATGTGGAATGGCACGGTTTACCATACCCATATTAAATGCCTCTTCTGCAGAGTAATTAAACCCAAGAAAGAAGATTTCGCGGGCACGCTTCTGACCAATCATCTTGGCTAAATAAGCACTGCCATATCCGGAGTCAAAACTGCCTACATCAGGGTCGGTTTGCTTGAAAACAGCATGTTCTTTTGACGCCAATGTTAAATCACAAACCACATGTAAACTATGTCCACCACCCACAGCCCAACCAGGCACAACCGCAATGACCACTTTAGGCATGAAGCGGATCATTCGCTGCACTTCTAATATATGCAGACGCCCCATGCGAGCGACATCAGGTGTGCCTTCTTCAGCACCTTCATATTTATAGCCATCTTTACCACGAATACGTTGGTCGCCGCCTGCGCAAAATGAATACTGACCTTTTGCTGATGGACCATTGCCTGTAATGAGTACACAACCTACATCAGACCATTGTCTAGCGTGGTCTAAAGCCATATAGAGCTCGTCTACTGTTTTAGGGCGAAATGAGTTAAGGCAATCAGGCCTGTTTATCGCGATACGCACCGTGCCTTGAGATTTTGCCCGGTGGTAAGTGATGTCTTCAAAATTGAATCCTTCGACAAGATCCCATAACTCAGGGTCAAATATGTCAGATACAAATTCAGTTTGTGATTGTGTCATAAAAAAACCTAGCCCCTATTGCAGATATTACACAAAGGCTAGGCTTATTTGATACTTAGGTCAATTCGTTAGCATAAAACCGTTAACGATCTCGAATTATTAGATTTTATCGCAAATAAATTGCAGATTGTCTTTAGTAAACACAGGGTGGCGAGCACTACTATGACAGTATTGGCTTTTAAACTCGCTAATGGCTTCATTACTGGTGAATACACCATCTAATTCACGAATTTCAATTGTCGATAAACGCTCGTAAATTTCCGTTTTAATTTGTGGAATGTGTTTATCGATTTTAGTGATTTTTGTACCTGTCATCGAATCAAGCTTTTTATCTGCCTTCGTAAACATTGTTTTAATGTCATTAATGGGTTTATCAAGCTTGTCTGTTTCCGTCGCGAAATAATAAATAACTCCCGCGATTATTGCCAATCCTATCCAGCCTCTCATCTTTTTATCCAATAATGTGTTATTACCTATATAATAAGTTAGTTATCGTTCAATATTAAAGCAGTAAGGCTGTAACATGACGACAGAATCCAACCCCAAGGACTTTTCCAAACAACAACGTATTAAAATCCATCAACCAGATGCTAGTAAAGCAGACCGATTCAATCCGCGCAACCGTATTTACGTAAGAGCTGTCGATGGCTTATGGACAACCTTACGACGTTATATGGGTTGGATAGCCATGTTATTCTTCCTACTCCTGCCTTGGTTACCTTGGGGAGACCGTCAAGCCGTTTGGTTTAATCTGGCTGAGCAAAAATTTCATGTCTTTGGTTTAACTATTTGGCCACAAGATCTCACCTTGCTTGCCGCACTCTTTATGATAGCCGCATTTGGGCTGTTTTTCGTTACCACTTATTTAGGTCGAGTGTGGTGTGGCTATACTTGCCCACAAACAGTGTGGACCTTCATCTTTATCTGGTTTGAAGAGAAGTTTGAAGGCGCGCGTAATAAACGAATAAAGCTTGATCAAATGCCATGGAGTGTCAATAAACTGTGGCGTAAAACAGCTAAACATACATCTTGGTTATTAATATCACTATTAACAGCTACAACCTTTGTATCCTACTTTGTGCCAAGCCGTGAACTCTATATTGACTTCTTTACCCTTAATGCTGGTGGCGGGATATATTTTTGGGTGGTGTTCTTCACTATTGCTACTTACGGTAATGCCGGATGGATGCGTGAGATCATGTGTATTCACATGTGTCCCTATGCCCGCTTCCAAGCTGCCATGTTTGATAAAAATACTTATATAGTAGGCTACGACACTCAACGCGGAGAAACCCGTGGTCCTCGTACACGTAAACAAGATCCTAAAGAGATGGGTTTAGGCGACTGTATTGACTGTGACTTGTGTGTACAAGTGTGCCCAACTGGAATCGATATTCGTAATGGTCTGCAATACGAATGTATTAACTGTGGTGCTTGTATCGATGCATGCGATAACACTATGGAACGAATGGGATACGATAAAGGTTTAATCAGTTACACAACAGAAAACAAACTTGATGGTGTGCAAGAAAAGGTACTACGACCTAAGTTAGTGGGTTACGGTGTGGTGCTCACGGTAATGATATTAATCTTCGTCTATGCCAGCGCAACGATTGCACCAGTACGTATGGATGTCATTAGAGATAGAAACTCACTTTATCGAGAAAATAACCAGGGCAATACAGAAAATACCTTTACGATTAAAATTCTCAATAAAACAGAGCAACCGCAAGAATATGAGCTAAGCGTCGAAGGTTTGCCTAATGCCAGATGGATTGGCCCACAGCATGTATCGATAGAAGCGGGTGAAGTATTAACCCTGCCAATTAGTATTGCAGTTGATCCTATTGAGTTGAAGAGAAGTATCACCAAAATTGATATCAAAATAACTGCACAAATAGATGGTAGCCCAATAGAAATAAAACAGGAAACTCGATTCTTTGGTGATTAGAACCGAGTGAAATAGCCTAAAAAGGGACGTATAGTCCCTTTTTTGTTCTTTTCGATTGAAAAAGCACCTCTCGGTCATGTTTTTGCAATATTTAGGCTATTTATGCTTGCACAAATAATTAAGCTCCCTATAATGCGCAACCACTGACACGGCATACGTCGCTGGCAGGTTGTAAGGTTCAAATTGAAGTTTACAACGGCGAAAAGAAAGTTTGAAAAAACACTTGACGCCAACACGGGAAAGCGTAGAATACGCACCCCAAGCCAACGACCTAGCGTCTAATGGTGATGTCTGAAAAATTGATATCAACGCTCTTTAACAATCTAAACAAGAAATCTGTGTGGACATTCACAGGTATTGAGTTATTCGAAATTGTCTTCTGTTCTTCGGAATGTTGGCAATCAAA
>NZ_JACJFI010000670.1 GCF_014164505.1 Shewanella sp. SG41-4
CCCGCGTCCGATAAAACGCTATCAATTATTTTATTTCTATTGACTAAAGAAATGGTTGTGGGAGTAAGACTTGATAAAAAACTACGACCTTCGACTCTTTATTAATAAAAAGCTGAGCCCGACGAGCTACCAACTGCTCCATCCCGCGTCCGAAAACGCTATCAATTGTTTTTATTCTATTGACTAAAGAAATGGTTGCGGGAGTAGGACTTGAACCTACGACCTTCGGGTTATGAGCCCGACGAGCTACCAACTGCTCCATCCCGCGTCCGATTGACGCTGCTTTGATTCGTCTTATTAAACTGGCTGGTTAGCGTGTTTAACGGTCTGCTTCAAAGCGGGGCGAACTATAGCGATCCCCGTTTATATTTGCAAGTTAAATCTAGGCGATAGCTATTTGTTTGCTGGTAAAATAAGCGAGTCACTGCTTTATCGTACGATATTGCCAAATTAACCCAAAAATTAGGGATTTTAACTGTCCATTTCGATAAGTCGTTGGGGTTATGTGTTTGAGCAGGTATAATGCTGCACTGAATTTTGCGTAACCGATGACTGACTAATACATGTTTAATTTTTTTGCTGCAGCCCCGAAGGGTTTCGAATATAGCCTTGCTTCTGAACTTAAAGAGTTCGGAGCAACCGACGTTAAAGAAAGTGTTGCTGGAGTATATTTTTCTGCTTCATTAGAGCTGGCTTATCGCATTACATTATGGACTCGTTTAGCGAGCCGTATCGTATTAGTCATCTATAAAGGAGCGTGTGATTCTGCAGAGCAACTTTATAACGCAGCATACTGCATTGATTGGCCATCGCATTTTTCCTATAAAAAAACCTTCAGTATTGATTTTCATGGCACGGGTGGTTTCATTAATAACACTCAATTTGGTGCACTGAAAATTAAAGACGCTGTAGTTGACCGTTTTCGTGATGATGGCACTCCTCGTCCAGATGTAGAACGTGTCAATCCAGATTTTAAAATTGATGCCCATTATCGTAATGGTCAACTGACTATTTCGATGAATTTCTCAGGCGCTTCTTTACACCAACGCGGATACCGTTC
>NZ_JACJFI010000671.1 GCF_014164505.1 Shewanella sp. SG41-4
ATAAACTATAAACTACGGTGCAACACGTTCAACGCGTTTTACCCAGCCTTGCGGTGCAGCAACATGGCCTTTTTGCAGCTCAGTGAACAGCTTATAAATGCGCTGAATATTAGGACCCACTTTGCCATCACCAACGGTGATAACTCGTCCATCTTCAAAAATATATGAACTTACAGGCGATACCACCGCAGCTGTACCAAATCCACCCGCTTCAATAATTTCACCCGCTTCAATATCAGCAATGAACTTATCTAACATGACCGTTTCTTGTCTCACTTCACAACCCAGCATATCCCCAAGTTCCATAATGGATTGAGAGGTAATGGATTTTAAAATGGTGTCAGTGAATGTCGGAATAATCACAGTGCCATCTTTTAAAATGTGGAAGTGATTCATCGCGCCAGCTTCTTCAATTTGAGTATTGGTTGAATCTAAATACAATACCTGCGATGCGCCATATTCTGCAGCGGCTTTGCCAGCACGCAGTGAGGCAGCATAGTTACCAGCCGCTTTTGAAGCACCTGTACCACCAGACACTGCACGGTGGTACTTAGTACTGATTAACAAGCGAATACCATTATTAACCCCGGAAGCATAATAAGCTCCAGATGGGCTTAGCATTACGCAGAATGTATATTGTTGACTAGGGCTAACAGACAAACGGTCTTCTGTTGCAAAAATAAAAGGTCGAATGTATAAACACGCGCCTTGTTGCTGCGGGAACCATAAACGGTCTACATCAATAAGGGCATTGATTGCCTTTATTTGCATGCTTTCATCGATATTCGGAATACACACGATATCGGCAGAACGGTTCATACGTTCAGCATTTTTGTTTAAGCGGAAGGTGTAAATCTCACCGTCTTCGTGCATAAAGGCTTTCGCGCCTTCAAAAATCGATTGGCCATAATGCAATGACATTGCACCTGGTGCCATTTCAAATGGGCCGTAAGGGACTATGCGCGGATCGCACCATTGACCATCACGATAATCCATCAAAAACATGTGATCAGTACGAAGCTTACCGAAACCTACAGCGCCTTCTGGCTTAAATGGTTC
>NZ_JACJFI010000672.1 GCF_014164505.1 Shewanella sp. SG41-4
CGCACGTTACTGTAGCCCTCACGCAGACGAAATGTTAGATCCTGCTAAAGCTAACTACTGGTTACCAGTAGATCAGTACATTGGCGGTATCGAACATGCTTGTATGCATTTGTTGTATTTCCGCTTTTTCCATAAGTTGCTGCGTGACGCAGGCTTAGTCAACAGTGATGAGCCCGCAAAGCAATTACTGACTCAAGGCATGGTATTAGCAGATGCTTATTACTACACCAACGAAAAAGGCGCCCGAGTTTGGGTATCACCTTTAGAAGTGACTGTGGTAGAAAAAGACGACAAAGGCCGCATCATTAAAGCGATAGACAATCAAGGTCATGAACTGGTTTACACCGGCATGAGTAAGATGTCGAAATCGAAAAATAACGGTATCGATCCACAAGTCATGGTTGAAAAGTACGGTGCTGATACCGTACGTTTATTCATGATGTTTGCCTCGCCACCAGAATTAACCCTGGAATGGCAAGAGTCAGGCGTTGAAGGAGCACATCGCTTCATTAAACGTTTCTGGAAATTGGCTAGCGATCATGTTGCTGCAGGTAAAACAGAAGCATTAGATACCAGCAAATTAAATGCCAATCAAAAAGCATTGCGCCGTGAATTACATAAGACCATTGCCAAAGTCAGTGATGACATTGCACGTCGTCAAATGTTTAACACCGCTGTAGCCTCAGTAATGGAACTAATGAACCATTTACTGAAAGCCTCGCAAGAAACTGCTCAAGATCGAGCGTTACTTGCTGAAGCTTTGTCTGCTGTAACGCGTTTGCTTTACCCTATTGTTCCGCATATGACGTTTACGTTATGGAATGAGTTGGGTAACGAAGGTGATATTGAAGACAGCCGTTGGCCTGAAGTCGATGAGTCTGCGTTAGTCGAAGACAGCAAGCTCATTGTGGTACAAGTAAACGGAAAGGTTCGCGCAAAAATTACTGTTGCTGCTGATGCATCAAAAGAAGATGTAGAAGCATTAGGCATGAGTGATGAGCATGTACAGAAACACACTGAAGGTTTAACGGTTCGTAAAGTGATTTACGTGCCCGG
>NZ_JACJFI010000673.1 GCF_014164505.1 Shewanella sp. SG41-4
AAGGGCTATCCATTTAGCGCCACCAGTGTCAATATGTAGTGATGAAAACTTCATCGTATTTATTAAAAGCTGGTGTAGATTACCCTACAAGTTGGGGCGAATTTGTTGATTGGTTTCATGATGAACAATCCTGCATTAGCTACCTTTACAAACTTCGTTGGCCAAACGGATTCATATGCCCAAGCTGTTCAAGCCATCAATCACCTTATCAGTTAAGTAATGGCAAGTTAAAATGTCATGCTTGCCGTTCTCAGTGTTCAGTGTTCAGTGTTCAGTAACATCAAGTACACTTTTTGACAAAACAAGAACCCCCATGAAAAGTTGGTTTGCTGCCGTCTGGTATATTACAAATCAAAAAAATGGGGTCAGCGCTCTTGGAGTTCAAAGGTTATTAGGTCTTGGGAGTTATCAAACCGCTTGGTCATTAATGCACAAGTTAAGACATGCCATGGTTGATCCTGAAAGGGATAAACTGTCCAGCATCGTAGAGGTTGACGAAACACTAATAGGTGGCGTCGTTCCCCAATCATCTATTAAAAATCAACAGGGTAAGCGTAAGGCTGTAGTTTTGGTCGCTGTTGAGCTGCTATCACCCTCTGGATTTGGCCGGATACGTTTAAGGCAAGTGGAAAGTGCAACCAAAGAACATATCCATCAATTCATTCAAGATGTAATTGAACCTGGTAGTACAATTTGTAGTGATGGCTCTCAAGCATACAAACAAATAGGCAAGAAAGGATATAAGCATAACCGAATAGTGCATTTAGGTTCATCTGTACCTGCACATGAAACAATGGCTGGGGTACATCGAGTCTCATCATTATGTAAAAGATGGCTTTTAGGTACATATCAAGGCGCGGTAAAGGCTAAGCAACTTGATTATTATTTAGATGAGTTTACATTTCGCTTCAATAGAAGAAAGTCAGATTCTCGGGGATTATTATTCTACAGGTTGCTTGAACAAGCAGTGCGTTCTAAGCCGATAACGTACCAATCAATTAAAAATCGATAACCACAATATATAGTGATTGGTTGTGCTAAGTGGATAGCCCTT
>NZ_JACJFI010000674.1 GCF_014164505.1 Shewanella sp. SG41-4
CGTTGCGCCTATTTGGTCCATGCTAAATTCATAACCTATCGTTAGATGTGGTGCTAAATTGAAACGATTTTCAGGTGTCAGGACTTTGTCTTTGTGTTCTAACAGGATAGCTCGTCCAAGTGCTGTTAATTTAAGACTGGAGATGGATAGGTATGGTGTTGTCAATGCTTCACATTGATTTAACTTATCAGAATGTTGAATCATAATATTGGCTAGTTCGTTTGTAGATGATGGATCACCGTCAACTGTTTTCTGTTTAATATAGGTGGGTGTAACTTCGGATAATACGCTGACGAAGCATTTACAGAATTGATGACCGTCTGCATATTTTATTGAACAAGCTAAACGGTTTACGTTATCAAACATGTTATTGGTATGCGAAGATACCGTTTTATTATTGGTTGCAGAACAACCAAGTAAAACTAACAGTGGAATTAAATAAAGGAGTCGTAGCATTAAGAAAAACCTTCAAAGTTGACAGTAAAAATAATGAGTATGTAAATCACGGCCAACAAAAAGCCCCGCATAAATGCGAGGCCTTTAAGCTAGCTAGTTCTACCAAGTATTAAATAATACCTTGTAGATTACTTAGCGTTCATTAACGCAACTGCGTTGTCTAACATGCGGTTACTGAAACCCCATTCGTTATCATACCAAGACATCACTTTCACTAAACGACCTTTAACACGTGTTTGTGTTGCGTCGAAATTAGAAGAGAAAGGATTATGGTTAAAATCTATAGACACCAATGGTTCTTCATTAATCGCTAATACTTCAGACATTGGAGACTGTAGTGAAGCACGAGTGATGATGGCATTAACTTCTTCAACAGTAGTGTCGCGAGCCGCTAAGAATGTTAAGTCAACTAAAGACACGTTAATAGTTGGTACACGTACCGCTAAACCATCAAACTTGCCTTGAAGCTCAGGAACCACTAAACCTACTGCAGCAGCTGCACCGGTTTGGGTTGGGATCATAGACATTGCCGCAGCACGAGCACGACGTAAATCAGTGTGGTACACATCAGATAAACGTTGATCGTTAGTATAAGAG
>NZ_JACJFI010000675.1 GCF_014164505.1 Shewanella sp. SG41-4
GTGTTGTCACTAAAGTATCCATTTTAGACAGCGATAATGATGGCGTAACAGATCGTATATACGCATCAGACATAAGTGGTAATGTATGGCGGATGGATTTACCTGCGGCTGACAAATCGACCTGGACAATTTTTAAATTTGCGTCAATAAGTGATGGTAGCTCACCAAATGATCGCATGTTCTTTTCTGAGCCCGCTCTAGCGCAAACTCAGTTTAGTAATATTCACAGTACAAGCGGTGTGCTTAGTTACCAAAATACACCTTATGATGCAGTTGCAATTGGTACTGGTAATCGAACTCATCCATTAGACACATATACCAATGATATGTTTTTTGTTTTCCAGGATAGGAACGTTGTTACTAAATCTTATACTTCTACGGAAGCACCTGCTACATTAGGTTTTTCTGATTTGTACAATGTAACCTCAGTACCCCCAACATCTCAAGCCCAAAACATTGAGTTTGGTACCAAAAGAGGTTGGTATTATGATTTTACATCAGCGGGTGAAAAGAGCTTATCATCGTCTTTAATTTTTGATGGAAAAGTGTACTTTACGTCGTTTATCCCACCAGCCGGTGGGACGATTGATTATGACTTAGGTGTTTGTGATCTTTCAGGGGAAGGCCGATTATACGTGTTAGATTTACATAAAGGCACTCGAACTTATAGCGAACTTTATTATGATTTGGGTGAGCGAGTACCTGATACTCCTCAGATAGTTATACCAAAAGCTGACACTGGTAATGATACTATTGCCTACATCATTGGTGTGGGGAAAGGTGAATGTGTCGGCAGCGATTGTAAAGGTACTGTTGTTTTAGGCTCGGGTCTAACAACAAATAGAATTTATTATCATATAGAAGAGTAGAGTTGATGAAAAAAGTGTCTTTTAAAGGTTTTACTCTGATTGAAGTAATGATTACTGTTGTCATTATTGGGATTCTTGCAGCAATTGCATATCCTTCATACACCAGTTTTATAACTAAAAGTGGCCGTTCTGAAGGTGTCGCAGCTGTAATGCGAGTATCTAATTTGCAAGAACAATATTAC
>NZ_JACJFI010000676.1 GCF_014164505.1 Shewanella sp. SG41-4
CAGAAAAAGTAATGAGCATGAGTGTTAAACGCAAGGCTACTAATCAACAGGTGGCGTTTGAACTCTCCCCAGAAAACCATGTTCAAAAGGTGTTCTCTCAATAAGTTACAGATAAGTAATGGATTGAAATTATAAGAGTCAAAAAATGCTGTGTCACGCTGGTGGCCAGCATTTTTTGGTTATGGTTGTCAGTTTAATCAGCCAGATAATTGATATTGCTAACACAAATGTCTTTACAGTTTTGGCGATAAACAGTTGGAACATGAAGCCGTTATAAGCATAATAGCCTAAACCATATTTCATCAGCATTAGCGCGATAATTTGAGGATGCTTTGAGCTCTGCACTTACCCAATCTGTAATCCATGAATTTAGCGATCGCGGTGCGTTAGCCAAACATGTGCATCATTATCACCACCGACAAAGTCAGACCGATATGGCCGTCGCGGTAAGTGACGCTATCGCTCAAAAGCATAATCTGATTTTAGAAGCTGGTACGGGTGTAGGTAAAACCTATGCGTATTTAATTCCAGCGTTGCTTAGCGGCAAGCAAGTGGTTGTTAGCACCGGCAGTAAAAATCTTCAAGAGCAGCTATTCCTCAAAGATCTCCCTGCATTACTCGCAATGTTAGATGTACACGTGCCCATAGCATTATTAAAAGGGCGTAACAATTATTTATGTCAGTTACGCCTTGAAAAACAAATGCAAAACGCCAGTCAATTTAGCGAGTATTTTATTGATGATTTGCTAAAGATTAACCAATGGGCACATTTAAGCAAAGATGGAGATATCGGCAATTTAACCTCAGTGGCAGAGCATTCTGAGGTTATTCCTAGTGTGGTGAGCACCAAAGAAACCTGTACGGGTAAAAAATGTGATCATTATGATGTGTGTTTTACTCGAAAAGCGCGTATTAGGGCCATGGAGGCTAAAGTGGTGGTAGTTAATCATCATTTATTTTTTGCTGATCGATTACTCAACGACACCGGATTTGCCGAATTACTACCGGATCCCGATGTGGTTATTTTTGATGAAGCCCATTTGGT
>NZ_JACJFI010000677.1 GCF_014164505.1 Shewanella sp. SG41-4
GTTTTACATAAATTTTACCATTATAAAATGCTAAAATTTTAAAGAATTTTTTGCTCAATATAAAATCAATCCTAACTGGGGTAATTAGTCAATTAACCCTATAAAAATTGACACTATTAGCTACAACTTTAGTCAAATTAATCTGTCTTGTCATCAATAATCAAACCAAATAGCGCACTCAGGTCACTTAATAGAGATAATGTTAGGTTATTAGTGTCTAAATCATTTGTTAATGCAATGATCTCATGTAGGAAAATGATTATTTTAAAGATTTTCACATTCTGCATCTCGAGTCTATTTAACTATTCAGTGTAATTGAAGTATACTTGTGCGCGTAATTAAAGGTCATTAAATTAAGGAATGGGTCACGTGAATCCAATTGTAAAGAGTTTTGAGTATGGTCAACATACAGTCACCTTAGAAACAGGTGTTATTGCACGTCAAGCAGATGCTGCAGTTTTAGCAAGCATGGGCGATACCACAGTATTAGTTACTGTAGTTGGTAAAAAAGTAGCGGATTTAAGCCGTGACTTCTTCCCGCTAACTGTTAATTATCAAGAAAAAACCTATGCTGCAGGTAAAATTCCTGGTGGTTTCTTCAAGCGTGAAGGTCGCCCTTCAGAAGATGAAACTCTGATTGCGCGTCTTATTGACCGTCCTATTCGTCCTTTATTCCCTAACGGTTTTAAAAACGAAGTTCAAGTTATCATCACTGTGGTTTCTGTTGATCCTCAAATCGAGCCAGATATTGTTTCGATGATTGGTACCTCAGCAGCGTTAGCTATTTCTGGTATTCCTTTCAGCGGCCCACTAGGTGCGGCGCGTGTTGGTTATATCAACGATGAATATGTCCTTAACCCAACGGTTGAGCAGCTTGCCACTAGTTCACTAAACTTAGTTGTTGCTGGTACTAAGGCTGCTGTACTTATGGTTGAATCTGAAGCTAAAGTGCTTGCAGAAGAAATCATGTTAGGTGCGGTAACTTACGGACATGATCAACAACAAGTTGTTGTTGATGCTATTGCTGAGTTCAAGGCTGA
>NZ_JACJFI010000678.1 GCF_014164505.1 Shewanella sp. SG41-4
TCCAAGCTGTCCAGATTTACTCATTGGAGCACACATCAGATTTTGTATTTTATCATCACGATGTAAATTGTCCTCTAGAGTAGGAAATTTAAATTTTAAGCAAGATTTAACTACGATATTAATAGCAGCCTTCTGATAAATGACCTCGGTTCTTGATGCTGCTATAATAATGGTATTTTGTAGCTTTGGATCTGTACAAATATCGTCGCGTTGTGTTCTAGAAGCTATTTCATAGAATTGAATGAGTTCTATCTGCTCACTGGCGATCTGATTTTTATTGTCCTCAAATAATCTAGCTGCTTGATTCGGTCCTTGGGTGTTAAATGCTAAAGAATAGCCAAAAATAGACATACATTGATTATCAAAACGACTTCTACAACTAGGATGTACAACTAAACCACTTTGAAGTACTTTTTCCATTAATTCGACATCGTTTAATAATAAAGGAAACTTAGTTTTAATAACATTTCCTTGTTCCAAATTACCGTTAAAATTACCACTAGCTAAATTTTGTTTCAGTACCTCTGTAAATGATGCCTTTGCTGAAGCTTGCCATTCTGAAGAGCGTAAAGAAGGAAGAACTTTGGGTAAAAGGTTTATTACTTCCTGATATCCTCCTTGTTCTAGCAATGTGCTTATTTCTTTTTCGTCAACATCAAATACACTTTCATGCGCATTTGCCATTAGACTTGAAAAAAATATCATTGTAATTATTTTTTTTATCATTTTATTCCTTCAAAATGAAATTTATAAAAATTATTTACCAAAGAGCCTTAAGCAATTTTGAATATTTTGAGTCGTATGATGATGAAGCATTTAACGCAATAACAAGTGTAGTACCTTCATTGTCAAGTTTAAATGAAGCATCTCTTGTTTCTTGATCTTTATGACCTGTTATTTCGACCTTGGAAATTTTAGTTAACTCACTCTTGTACATGTCGGCATATTCGCCTTGAGAACATATTTCAGAAAGATCTTCGATTAACTTGTTTATTAAGGCACCGCTAAAACGAACGATTTGTTCAGGGGTTCTTCTTAAT
>NZ_JACJFI010000679.1 GCF_014164505.1 Shewanella sp. SG41-4
TTACTCGGCAGTTCTGACATTTGACAACTCTAAGATGAAAAAAGTTCATCACCATTTCTGATGATGAACTAGTAAGCGTATTAGGAGCACATTATAAAATACGGCGTAATAAAAAGTCTGCTTTTAAACGGCGGATTCGATTCATGATTTTTTTCACAGGTTTTGGGTATTTCTGCAACGTATCGATTTGGCTGTAATGAAATAATCGCTCTGTGTGTAGCAAGATATAATGCTGCTCCTGGATAAACGACTCTTTCCAGCACCCTGACTCATCATGCAATAATAAGCCATTTTCTAAATCCAATGCCCACGCTCGAGGGTTAAGGTTCGAACCGGTTATCAGATGCTTTCGATTATCAGCACTGATGCCCTTTAAATGAAAACTGTTAATACCATCTTTCCATAGGTGAATATTCAGTTGTCCGTTCTCAATAGCCCATTGCTGGTTTTTGGCAAATTTACGCAATGATTGTTCATACATGTAAGGCAATGCACCAATCGTTGAAAAATCTTGATCTGGCGGAATGTAGAAGTCATTTGCCGTTTTGTCACCAACGACAATATCAATTTTTTTGCCTTCACGCAGATGTCTTGCTAATGCACGAGTTAAAACCGTTGGTGGATTAAAATAAGGCGTACAAATAAACAACTCTTTCGTCGAGGAATCAACTAACTTAACGATAGTGTCATTTAATTCGTTATTCTTTCTGCCTAAACCGATCAAAGGTGTAACACGGTTACCCACTGTGGTAGAGGTATACTGATATCGGGCCTGAGATAAACGATGTTTAAAGCTTTTTACATCGTTCTTTTCAGGGTTATCTTCATTGTAGGCAGCTTGACTTAATACACTTACGGCAGGGTCGCTAACGATTTCCTGCTTTATCATGTCACGCATACTGCGGGCTAGCTCCGGACAATCGATAACATGATATCTATCGAAACGGTATTTTTCTTGCTGCTGTAAATAAATGTTGTTAATGCTCGCGCCACTGTAAATAACCGTGTCGTCAATGATAAAGCCTTTCAGGTGCAGTAC
>NZ_JACJFI010000067.1 GCF_014164505.1 Shewanella sp. SG41-4
GGGTAGATCAAGGCGAATATTTTTCGCACTCAACCCAGATAACGACCAACTCACACTACCTTTACCACTAACAGCCGTAGCTCGATTACCAATATTAAAATCGATATCAGCTTTACCAAGCAGTAATCCCCATGGGTTTAACTGCCAACTAACGTGTTCTATTTGGCGTTGATCAATGGTGATTAACGCCGCCTTTCCTTGCCAAAGCGTACCTTCGGCACCTGTGATAACGACATTATTAGGTAACGGAGCGATACTGATTAACCAGTTCGCCGGTAAATAAACTAATAAAAACGCTAGGTAAATGATGACGCCAATGACTATTTTTGAAAATAAGCTCACAAAAAATCCTTACTGAGAAAGCTGAATACGTCTTACTTTTACAAAGCCAGCAACGTCTGATTCGGCTAGGTCTACACTGTCCAATGTTAAACCTTTTTGATCTACTAAGTCATGTAAGTAACCCAGTAACGCATCAAATGGCACGTCATCCATCCATAGCTGAATTTTGTCACCTTGCGGCTGCATACGGGTGATCTCTAATTTATATTGTCCAGCCGTTTGATTTACCACAGAACTTAAACTGCCACGAACTTTAGCTTGTGCACCCGCTTGCTTCAGACCCGCTATTTTATTAGCGGTTTGTTTAACATAATTTAACGTTTGCTGTGCTGCGCTGTTATCACGTTCAGCTGTTTCTTGTGCATTCGATATTGGTGTCCAAATACCCCAATACATAATGCCTATTACTAATACTAAGGAACAAAAACCAACAAGTTGTTGCTCTCTAGTGGCTAAACTCTGCCACCAACTACGCATGTTTTCCATGTTATTTATTCCTTAACGTCAGCGTACTGGTAACGCTTTCTTCGCTACTGTTCATGGCACCACCTTCGAGGAGGTAGTCTTTGGTAACAAGCTCTTTAAACTTTTCTATTTGGCCGTACGTTTTTGCTGTGACTTGCATTCGCAACTCATTACGATTTGCTTCGTAACGCAAGGTATTCGGTTTAAGTTCTGGTACTTTACTAAAGGCAGGCTTTAAACCTTCTAGCATTTCAAAAAATACCGCACCGCCACCTTGGCCTTGCATGCTGCGTAATTCACTGCCCATTTGTGATCGCATATTAACAATACGGTTTACACCCGGGACTGCTTGTTTAAAAATCATTTCGCTCTGAGCCTGCAGCTCTGCGGTCTGGTTATTAAGTTGATGAATGGCGATGCCTTTATTTACTAAGGCTAAAACAATCGCAATCAGCACTACAATCGAAGTATTTTTCCAAGTGAGTAACTGTTTGCTGTATTCATGCTTAGGTTTATAAATGCCACTTAATAAATTGATTGGGGCGTTTAAAATGCCTTTTGCTAATACCATCATCGGTAAATCTAGTGGCTTATTGTTAATCTCCACGCCTTCAAATGCAATATCGTCACTGTAACTTGCAACACTAATAGATTCATTATCACTAGGTTTTGCAGCCGTTAATAACTGCGGCAGTGCAAATGCAGACCATGCTTTAGGCACGCTGACACCGCTACCTTCAGAGGTTCTGATTAAATACTCGCTGCCAACACTCATTGCTGCCCAGCGACACTGCTCTAACGGAAGCGCCAAACAGTCTGGCACGATACGTTTCACTTTTAAGCCAGCATGATGCAGCCATTCAAGCCATATTTGCATTTGCTCATGCGCCACAGCAGCCACATTAAGTTGCTCGCCTTCACGAGGCCCAACAACAAAATGCATATTGTCTACATTTGTCGCTAATGATTCCTCTAACATGTATGGCAACGCCTTTAATGCTTGGCGTTGACCTTTTTCGGGCAACATAATTTGTGTCAATGTCATATTGGCCGCAGGCACAAGCACATCAACAGGACGATTCCCCGCACGCTCAGCTAAAGTGCTGAGACTCGCGGCATCAGATAACTCACCAGAAGCGATGATTTCTTGCTCTTGTTCTGACCATACTAGCCACGAACATGGTTGTTCTGATGATTTTCCTAACCGGATAAATAGCCGTTCAGACACTGTTATTCTCCACCGCTCTCAATACGCATTGTTACGTAATGAAATTGTTATTATTGTTGACCACCATACTGACGGGTGAGCACATCTAAATTTTTACCATTACGCTTCAGTACACTTTCCATTCGAAATATTGCATTATCGACTTTGGCGCCAGCTTTCAATGAAAAGTACTGACTATCAACCACAAAACTCGACTTTACATTCGCTTCGGATTTTATGCCACTAAGTGACGAACCTTCCCAAAACTCTTCAATTTTTTCATAGCCATCAGCAGGTCGATTGTTAATAATATTTTCAGCTTCGCTGACTGATATTTTATTTTCTAGCATTGCTGCCAGTAAGGCCGCTTGCTCAACCTTAATGGTATTTACATTTAATAGCTGACTGTCTTCACCGGGTATTGCACATACATAAGGTAAAAGATTCAGGTAAACATCTTGGCTGAACCCTAACACTGCCCGTAACTCACTGCGGTGTTGCATCAGGGTGTTGGCTGCACGATATGGCACATTACGAGATTCATACTCGGCATCTTCTGCACCATACGGGCCAGATACCGTATCTTCGTCGATATAATCTTTAAGAGTTGCCGTTAGTTGCTCTGCACCAAAATCATCAACGCCTAAACTGATCAATAACGATTGAAACTGTATTGCTGCAACCGTCATTTCTGGCTGACCATTTTGAGTTCCTTTCGATGCCTGACCGACGGCATTAATATTAAAACACGCCCGCATATCTTGTATTTCACCGACAATTTCACCGTATTCAGCCGGAAAAACCACATTGGCCAAGGCCCAGTACTGCTGTAAATGTACCGTTCCTTCTGAATCTTCAAAATCTTGCTTGAGCACTTTCATCGCCAGCTCTTCAGCAGACAGAGCATACCAATAAGCCTGATCGTACTGGGCTAAATTAAGGGTTCGGCGCATTGAAAGCTGATTACGGCTGCTAATATTGGTGGCGATAATCACCACCATAGCAACAATTAGCATCACTACAATTAATGCAACTCCACGTTGCTTATGGCCGCCCATTATGGGGATTTCCCATCATCGGTTTCATTTTCATCTTTACTATTTGAACCGTTACGATTGTTGCCACTGTCATTGTCAGACTTAGTTGCTGGAGCACCTTTAGGCAATAAAAAACGACGTTGAATTTTACCCAAGCCTTCTAATTCTATTTCCATCGCAATCCCTTTTGGCATCACGGTTCCATCAACTTGCTTCTGCCATTTATCATCCATATAAAACGAATACTCAATCGACAGCACATGGTCAATAACCACGCTTTTTAATGGCTCAGCACCTGACACAGGTTCAGGATAAGGATAATACCAACGCTCAAGGCGGCCATTTTGAACCACATAAGCTACCGACTGTAAACTGCCTCTGGGTAACATGCCATCTGGGTTTAACCAGCCCAAACGGTAAAATACCAGTGCTTCGGTTTCAGAGTCGAGAATATTGTCACCAGCCTGAAAAAAACGACTGCCACGATCACCTTCAAATAATCGAGGGCTACGTGCCACCATTTGGCCCAAATCACGCTCTAATGCACCAAAACCTTGTTGCAATGATTTAAGCCGAGTAGCGAATTCTTTGGTCACTTCATCATTTTTCATTACCGTCGACAATACCGAGTTTGCCGCGATACCCAGCATGGCAAAAATCGCAATAGCGATAAGCATTTCAAGTAAGGTAAAGCCGCTAGAATACCTAGGCTTTGTCATGTACATAACTACTCACCTGAGCAACAATACGTTCAAATTTGTCGTCGTCACTTATGCTTATACGGATCATTCTAAATTTATCATCGGTGGTTTTAATCACCTCTTGGCGCCAATACCATTCACGGCCCGCCAGTTCTGATTGACCGGTTTTTTGACCAATATCAGGAAAGGTACCAAGCAATCGTACATCGACCATTTGATTACTGGCCACCCATTGCGCTAACGTTCGTTCTTCTAAAATGGGCATATTCGCCATTTGTTCGCCTAAACTTTTGGTGACCGATACCGCTGCAATAGAAAAAACTGCTAAAGCAACAATAACCTCAAGTAAAGTCATACCAAGGCTCTTATCGCGTAAGCTTTTAACGCCAGAGTGACTAACACATGAGTGACTAACACCTAAGTTGTTAATACCTGAGCGGTTAACTTTCCCGTATTGAGGGCGTCGATGTGATGTGAGTTTATTCATCTACACGCCCTAATGTTAAACGGCCTAACGCGTTACCCACAACCAGCACATTGACTGGCTGACGGTCGTCATTAATCGTATTAAAACCCAACTCAAAAGGAGTCATTTCTCCGCTGGGAAACAATAAAATTTGCGGTTCAGGATGTTTCTTTTTTTCTTCTTCGCTCTCTTCGTCGATAAAAGGTTCATCAAACCAAGACTCATTTTGCTCGTCTTCTTGAACTAATGGCATGCCATCGATCACAATATCTAAGGTAATACCGGCATCCATTTTTTTAGCCGATAATAGCCGGTCTTGATCAACAGGCATCCATTTACCTTCTTTATAAAACACGAACTGATATTGGTCTTCGTCAATCACAATGCCAATAAACTGACCGCTTAAGACGCTTTCATCAAGCACCATTTCAGTTGCAGACATAAAACGTTGCGCCTGTTTTTTAAGCATTTGTTCTGGCCCAGCAACACTAATAGATAAGGTTACCGCCGAGGCAACCAAACCCATTAGCAAAGCCACAAGTAACACTTCTAATAAAGTGAAACCGCCTTGACGATGATGAATCATCTTATTGGAAATCTTGTAAATTCCAGCTTCCGATATCGTCTTCAGAACCTGGTTGTCCATCTGGGCCAGCGCTGAAAATGTCTATTTTGCCATTCTCACCTGGGCTTAATAGTAAATAATCATTGCGCCATGGATCTTGTGGTAAACGCTTAACATAACCACCTTCACGGAAATTACGCGGCTCTGGTGACGAGTTAGGCTTTTGCACCAACGCATCAAGACCTTGTTCTGTCGTTGGATAAATACTGTTATCTAACTTGTACATATCCAATGCATTTTCGAGCGCTACAATATCTGACACCGCTTTTTGTTGATCAGCTTTGTCTTTGTTACCCATCAGGTTGGGTACAACCATTGACGCTAAAATACCTAAAATAACAATCACCACCATTACTTCCAGTAAGGTGAAGCCACGTTGTTTATTCTTATGTTGCATTAATTACTTCCTCTAAAAATTGTCTATATATTCACGTGTAAAATTAGATATTAAGCTTGGTATATATTTACCACAGCTAGATACACAAAACGTCAAACCTAGCCGCTGATTAAGTTATTTAACTCTAAAATAGGCTGTAAAATGGCCATTACAATAAATAATACAACCGATGCCATACTCACGACTAACATGGGTTCAAATACTCCCAACGCAATATTAACGTTCGACTCGAACTCTCGGTCTTGGTTATCTGCTGCACGTTCTAGCATGTTTTCTAACTGACCACTTTTTTCACCCGATGCAATCATATACAACATCATTGCAGGGAACAGCTTAGTATTAGTCAACGCCGTTCCTAAACTAGTTCCTTCACGCACTCGCGCCGTAGCCTCATCAACTGCGGCACGTACCTTAACATTCTGCAAAACTTCACTGGCGATACGCATTCCATCAAGTAATGGTACCGAGCTGGCTGACAAAATACTTAATGTCCGTGCAAATCTCGCGGTATTCAGCCCTTTGCTTACTTTGCCAATAACGGGCATTTGTAATAGTGCAGTGTCATATTTCATCCGCATAATCGGGTTGGTCAGCAGTCGCTGGAACATCACCATAGCAGCAAAGATAAGCAGTACGACCACAACCCCCCAATGTTGTACAAAATCTGAGGCGAGAATCAAAAACTGAGTTGTACCGGGTAATTCTTGGCCCATATGCTCAAACTGCCCAACAACCTTGGGCACCACGGCAGCCAATAACACGGCAATAACACCAATAGCGACCACGGTTAATACAATAGGGTAAATCATTGCTTGAGTAAGCTTGGATTTGAGTTGCTGGCGACGCTCGGTGTAATCAGCGAGTCGGTTAAGCACCACTTCTAAATGGCCTGATTTCTCACCCGACGCTACCATCGCGCGGTATAAGTCATCAAACACATGCGGAAATTCAGCCATTGAGTCTGCTAAGCTGTAACCTTCAACCACCCGAGAGCGCACCGCCATAATCATGCTGCCTAGGCGATCTTTCTCAGACTGTTGACCTACGGCTTTTAATGCTTCTTCAATCGGTAAACCTGCAGCCACTAATGTCGCGATTTGGCGGGTGATCAATGCCAGTTCGGCAACTGAAATACGTCTTTTAAAGAGGTTTGCTAGATTAAAACCGCCACGCTGTGAACGTGCTTCTTTCTCGCTGACTGGCTGAAGTTCAAGCGGCATAAGGCGCTGCTCACGCAGCTGACTTCTTGCATGACGCGCGGTATCGGCTTCAATCACACCTTTTTGTTGCTTGCCTTTGCTATCAAGGGCTTTGTATTCAAACGCCGCCATTGATTACTCCTCGCGTGTAACGCGCAATACTTCTTCTAGCGTTGTCACACCGGCGAGTACTTTACTCATGCCGTCATGGCGAATACTTGGAATCGATTTACGCACATATTTTTCAATGGCTAATTCGCCCCTGCCGCCATGAATTAACTCACGGACATTGTCATCAACGATAAGCAACTCATGAATACCTGTTCGACCACGATAACCATTTTGGCCACAGGCCTTACAACCTTTAGCGCGATAAATAATCCGTGTGTCGTTTGCGGTAATACCCAGTAACTCGCGTTCACGCTCATCAGGCTCATGTGCTTCTTTACACTGTGGGCATAAAGTACGAATTAGACGTTGAGCAAGCACCCCAAGTAAACTTGATGACACTAAAAAGGGTTCTACACCCATATCTTGCAAACGGGTAATTGCCCCGGATGCAGTATTGGTATGTAAGGTTGAAATCACTAAGTGACCGGTTAATGATGCTTGCACAGCAATTTGCGCTGTTTCTAAATCACGAATTTCACCAATCATCACCACATCGGGATCTTGACGTAAAATTGCGCGTAATCCTCGAGCAAAAGTCATGTCGACCTTAGTGTTTACCTGAGTTTGACCAACACCCTCTAACTCATACTCAATAGGATCTTCAACGGTTAAAATGTTGGTATCTTTTGAATTGATTTCCGTTAACCCAGCGTACAAGGTGGTACTTTTACCAGAACCTGTAGGCCCGGTAACAAGAATAATGCCGTGCGGCTTACGAATTAAATCATCGAACTTTTCACGAATACCTGGTGTCATACCCAGTTGTTGTAAGTCTAAGTTACCGGTATTTTTGTCCAGTAAGCGCATTACCACACGTTCACCATGACTTGATGGCATAGTTGATACACGCACATCGACAGCACGACCAGCAATGCGCAACGAAATACGACCATCTTGTGGCAGACGTTTTTCAGCGATGTCTAAACGTGCCATGACTTTAATACGTGACACCAACAAAGAAGATAATTTACGATTTGGCTTTAACACTTCTTTCAAGACGCCATCAATACGGAAACGAACGATTAATTGTTTCTCGTAGGTTTCGACGTGAATGTCTGATGCTTCTTCTTTAATTGCTTCCGATAACAGCGCATTAATTAATTTAATAATCGGCGCATCATCATCGCCTTCAAGCAAGTCTTCCGTTTGTGGCAGTTCTTCAGCCAGAGTAAACAAGTCCATTTCGTTACCAATATCTTCCATAAGCTGTTGGGCTTCTGAAGAGTTGGCTTGGTACGCTAGGGTCAATTTAGCTTCAAACTTAGCCACTTCTAGCTTGATTAACGGCAACTCAACACCCGCGTAACGCCGTACCTCTAGCATGGCACTAAGCGGTGTGTTATCGGTATAGAAAAGACAAAGCTGCTCGTTTTCTTTCGCTAACACTAATTGAAAGCGGTGCGAGAAGGCAAACGGCAAGCGTTCTTTACTCGTCGAATGAAAAACCTCATCACCTTCAACAACTTCCATGGCAACGTCACTAGAAACTTGGGCTAATGGTTCTGTCATCACGCTATCAGTCATTGTTTTGAGCCTTGTCCTTTTGCATGCTTTCATCGATGGTGCGCAAGGCTGGGTCTGAATCACGTATATCGGTGCTCAGCCCTTTGCCGCTTTTATAGCGCTCAAGCATGTCATTCACTTCATCTGGCAAGTAAGCCTCTTGATCCCATTCTTCAAGAACCGGAACTTGAGTATTTGGCATTAAATTAATACCACGTGCTTGTTGCTCAAGCTGTAATGCTCTGAAGTAATTATATTTACGACCGGCAATCCCTTCCATTGTCATACCGTCACGGATAATGGTCGGCTTAATGAAAATCATTAAATTCTTCTTAGTTTTCTTACTAGAAGAAGATTTGAATAAATGTCCAATGAATGGAATATCGCCAAGAATTGGGACTTTTTGAATACTTTCTTGTACTTCTTCGTTAATTAAGCCACCCAGCACTACAATTTGGCCAGAATCTGCCATAACAGTGGTCGTTAAACGACGAGTGGAGAAACTGATGTCAACACCAGTGTTACCGTTAACCCCCGACACTTCTTGTTCAATCGTTAATTTAACCGATGAACCTTCGTTGATTTGCGGTACCACTTTTAGTTTAACCCCTACTTCCTTACGTTCTACCGTTTGGAATGGATTATCATTGTTAGAGCTTGAGGTTGAACCGGTAATAATCGGCACTTCATCACCAACAATAAACGACGCTTCTTGGTTATCGAGCGTGGTAATAGACGGTGTTGCCAGCACGTTTGAATTAGTATCACTCGACACAGCTTGGATTAACGCAGCAAAGTTACCTGTGGTCACGCCCCACGCCATACCATTCACTTTCCCCAACGCTTGCGCGATCAAGGTATAATCACCGTCTGAAGTAGGGTTAGTTGTCGTTACCGGATTACCATTACCATCAATAGTCGTCACGCTAGTGCCATCAGTTTCGCGTGCAGACCAGACTCCGGCACCCACCTCTCCAATAGTAGGGCCTATATTATTAAATTGAGTTAAACCGCCTGCTTCGCTGCCCCATTGCACTCCAAAACCAACGTTATCGCCTTCAGCGATTTCAACAATAATGGCTTCAACGAGCACTTGAGCACGTCTAATATCAAGCTGATTAATGACGCTTTCAATGGTACGCAGTTGATCTGGTTCGGCACTAATGACCAGTGAGTTAGTGTCGCTGTGGGCCATAATATTGATATCACTACGACGCTTACTTGAGTTGCCTTGCTGAGTACTGGCACCCTCTTTATTATCTTGTAAGTTTTGTGCAAATCCGGTTAATACTTCAACCAAGTCTTCTGCTTTGGCATAACGTAAATAACGTACCTTGGTGTTACCCGTGCTCGCCTGCTCAGCATCGAGGCGTTTAATGAGTTCGATTACACGTTGACGGCTTTTTTCATCGCCACTGACAATAACCGCATTCATGCGCTCATCTGCAACCACTTTTGGCGCTTGGCCAGGCAGTTGCGATTGGTTAGCACTAGAACGATATAAGGTATCGACTATACGAACTATTTCCCCTGCAGAGGCATAATCTAATGCCACGACTTGCACGTCGGTATCACCCTGCTTATCCACTCGGCGAACAATCTCTACCAACTTGTTCACTACCGCTGCGCGGCCTGAAATCATTAGTACATTCGATTGATCATAGTTAACAACGTTACCGCCACCAGCATTATCATTTAGCTGACGTAGCAACGGAGCAAGTTGTTTAGCTTCAGAATTGTATAAAGGAACAATCCGGGTAACCATTTCATCGCCAACGCCAGGTGACTTGTCATCGGCGACACGAATAGCAGCCATTTTAGCGTCTTTGTCTTTAATGACTTTAATGACGTGGTTTTCCATTTCAACCACTGCATAGCCATACACTTGAAGCACATTAAGGAAGAATTGGTAATATTGATCATCATTGAGTAAATCGTAGCTACGGACATTAATCTTGCCACGTACCGTTGGATCTACAATAATGGTTTTATTGAGATTTTTGCCGACAATATTAATAAACTCTTGAATGTCAGTGCCTTTAAAATTGGCGGCATATTGTTCCGACCAAGCACTCGGCGCCGCTATCATTGCTGCACCCATAAGCATCCCAGCAATAATCTTCTGTCGGATCCCTTTATTATTCATTCTATTCAATCCTCTAACGCCAAATTATTCTGGCAAACTAAACATGATTTCGACCAACTGCCCTTCACGCTCAACCATGACAGCCATTTCGGTGAGCTCAGGCAGTTGTGCCATCACTTCTAATGCCTGACCCATATCGGTCAGATCAAATCCATTTATTGATTTTGCTAAATCATTAGCCTGAAAACCCGCTTGCTTAAACAACTCAGCATCCTTACCAGGATTTAAACGATAACCCGCTAATTCATCGCCATTACGTACCGGTGAAATAGCTAAAAAGTCAGTTATTTTACTTGGGTCTGCTAATAACTCCTCACGAGAATTAGACAGATCTTCAGAAAAACGTTGATTATCGCGACGATCCACTCGGGTTACCTGTTGATCAACTTTTGCTTGTTGTAACTGAGAGTTTGCTTCACTTTGCGTAGTATATTTAAGACCATCAAGCATTAAGGTTTCATAACGACCACTATTACTAATAATGATACGATCTGCATAAACCTCTTTTAAAGAAGCTGAAGTCCCTTTAATTTTATCGCCTAAGCTATAGGTTTCTTGTTGCCCACTTGATTCAATAATGGCTAAACCTTGGGATTCTTCGGTGGACGCTACAACCCCAGTTAATTGAATAGACAGGTTTGTTTTAGGCGCATCAGTGATTTGTTCTACGACTTCAGCTTTGGGTTTATTGCTATTGTTGTCTAGGCGACCAAAAAGCAATAGGTTACGTACACCGGCAAGCTCAATACGCTTTGCAGTGCCAACTGAGATGGGGGATGGTTGCCACACCGCAGATTGCGATGATACTGGCATCAACTTCCATGTGATCTGTGCAGCGAGTAGCAACACAATGATCAATCCAAGCCAAAATACAATCATACTCAATAGCTTATGTGGTATTTTTGCTGTGTTGGTGATCAGTTTATCTAATAAATCCATATGTTATTGGACCCTCTATACGACTTGGTACAGGTCTCTGTTCTAATTGTGAATAATATGCGTTAAATATATGTGTAGCCATCATGCTAACTCACACAGGATAAAGCAACAACCCCAGAGCATATCGATTGGCGAATCTCCATCAAATATGCTAACTTTGCGCCCATAAAAAGAGCCATAATATTGCCCTCTATTACGATAATACACACATTGTATGGCAGTTAGGTTACTCAGTCTGTGAAATCATCCCTGTTTTGGAGGTCATTTGACTCAAAATCAGCCCGAAAAAAGCTTTATTCGGCTCGACAAATGGTTATGGGCGGCACGATTTTATAAAACCCGCGCTATCGCAAAAGACATGATCAATGGCGGTAAAGTACATTACAACGGCCAGCGGACGAAATCCAGTAAGAATGCTGAAGCGGGTGCAAAAATTCGTCTACGCCAAGGTAATGATGATAGAGAGATTATTGTCCTCCAATTATCTGGTCATAGACAAAGTGCCAGTGTGGCGCAAACCCTATACGAAGAAACACCTGAGAGTATTAGCAAACGAATTATTAACGCTGAAGCCCGACGGCTAAATATTTTGAACAATCCGGCGCCAGACCATAAACCGGATAAAAAACAAAGACGACAGATTATGCGCTTTAAAGATTACTAAGCGCCCAAAAAGTAAGAGAATGCAAATGAACAACGATATTTTACATCGCTACATTTTTGATAATGCCGATGTGCGAGGCGAGATAGTCCAATTAGAAAGTAGTTACCAAGAAGTGCTTTCTGCACATATCTATCCGGTTGCCTTACAAGCCCTAATCGGTGAGTTAATGGCCGCAACATCATTACTCACGGCAACGATTAAGTTTAGCGGTGACATTAGCGTACAGTTACAGGGCGATGGCCCGGTTTCTTTAGCGGTAATTAATGGTAACAACAAGCAAGTATTACGTGGTGTTGCACGTTGGAACGGCGATATTGCTGCTGATGCAAGCTTGCAACAAATGTTCGGTAAAGGCTATATGGTCATTACGTTAACTCCTGATGAAGGAGAACGTTATCAAGGCATTGTGTCATTAGACCATGTAAACTTAGCAGCTTGCTTAGAAGAGTATTTTAATCAATCAGAGCAGCTACCTACCCAAATACAGTTATTTGCTAACGGCAAACAAGCTGCAGGGATGTTGTTGCAAGTATTACCTGCCAAGTCTGGTAGTTATGAAGATTTTGAACATCTCTCAGCATTAACCTCTACCATTAAAGCAGAAGAGTTATTCACTCTTGATGCAGAACAGGTATTACATCGCTTGTATCATCAAGAAGAAGTACGCTTATTTGATCCTGTCGATGTTACATTTAAATGTAGTTGTTCTCGTGATCGCAGTGCTGCAGCAATCAAAACGTTACCCCAATCTGAAGTTGAAGAGATTTTGGCCGAAGAAGGGAAAATCGATATGGATTGTGAGTATTGCACAGCCAAGTATTCTTTTGATGCGATAGATATTGCGGCGTTATATTCTGGTAGTCATAGCAGCCAGTCACAACAGTAACCAATACCGCAACCAACTACGTAACCACTTACAAAAAAAGCGCATTAAGCGCTTTTTTTACGCATCTCCCACCTTAAAAAAACAACAAACACGAAAAACTTTCAAAAAAATTACCAAACTGTTCGTTACCAGGGCATTAACTTGCGTTACAATCCCCCCACTTTAGCTTATAGCCATCGCGCAAAAATAATAACAAGCAAAGTTTGAACACCTAACCCCCAATAGCTATTCACTGCGAAACACGACCTAAAAGACATGGAGATCAACACTATGGCGGATGTATCTAACCGCGTTCACCTCAACCCTACGACAGCACAGTTAGTAGAAATCGCGCTTCTTCGTGGAGAAGGTCAACTGACCGCAAATGGTGCCTTAGTGGCCAAAACAGGGGAAAGAACGGGTCGTTCACCTAATGACCGGTTTATCGTCAAAGAGGCAAACACTGAAGCCGACATTGAATGGGGCAAAGTAAACCGTCCGTTTGAAGCGGGTAAATTTGATGCATTATGGGGTCGAGTAGAAGCCTACCTTGCTGACAAAGAGTTATTTACCTCAGAACTCGAAGTTGGCGCAGATGATGACCATTACATTCCTGTACGCGTGACCACTGAGTTTGCGTGGCATCAACTATTTGCACGCAATTTATTTATCGCCCCAGAAACCTTTAATCGTGGTAACAAAGACACATGGCAAATAATCAATGCGCCAGGGTTTGTATGTGAACCAGAACGCGATGGCACCCATTCTGAAGCCGCTGTTATTCTAAACTTTGCCGAGCGAAAAGTACTACTTGTTGGTTTGAAGTATGCAGGTGAAATGAAGAAATCGATGTTCTCGGTGCAAAACTTTTTATTACCCGCTAAAGGTGTGTTACCAATGCATTGTTCGGCTAACGTCGGCCACGATGGTGATACCACATTATTCTTCGGCCTATCGGGCACCGGTAAAACCACTCTTTCAGCTGATCCAAAACGTTTCCTTATCGGTGATGATGAGCACGGCTGGGCACCCGGTGGCGTATTTAACATCGAAGGCGGTTGCTATGCAAAATGTATCGATCTTAGCCAAAAAAATGAACCTGTAATTTGGGATGCGATTCGTTTCGGTACCGTATTAGAAAACGTAGTGCTTGATGAACAGCGAGTACCTGACTATAAAGATACCAGCCTGACTGAAAACAGCCGTGCTGCTTACCCTTTAGAGCATATCGCGCAACGTAAAGAAGATAACCGTGGCGCAGAACCTCATGCTGTAGTGTTTTTAACTTGTGATGTATCAGGTGTATTACCGCCAGTGTCGGTATTAAGCAAAGAACAAGCTGCATATCACTTCTTATCGGGTTACACCGCGAAAGTTGGCTCAACAGAAATGGGCTCGACTTCTGCAATTCAGTCAACCTTCTCTACTTGTTTCGGTGCACCATTCTTCCCACGTCCAGCTGGAGTGTATGCAGAGCTACTAATGAAACGCATTGAGTCGTTTGGCAGCCAAGTTTACCTTGTTAATACAGGCTGGACCGGTGGTCCACATGGTGTAGGTAAACGTTTTGATATCCCGACAACTCGCGCCATTGTGGATGCCATTGTGAGTGGTGAGTTAAAAGATGTTGCAACTGTTTATATCGATAAACTGAACTTAAACGTACCTGTTAGTGTATCGGGTGTTAATACTGCTTTATTAAACCCCGTCAACACATGGGCAGATAAAGCTGAGTATGACAAATATGCACAGCAGCTAGCACAAGAATTCAGTGATAACTTTGCAAAATATAAGGTGTCTGAAGCCATTAAAAATGCAGGCCCGAACGTGTAAATAAGCTACCCATTATTCGCAGCTCTTTATTTAATGCGATGTAACTTAAAAATCCCAACTTCGGTTGGGATTTTTTCTCTGCACAAATCCAGTTTATTTATAAGGGTAAAAGCAACTGAAACTGTTGATAGGCAGTGTTATGATGCTATTACCGTATTTCGACACCATCACCATTCACAGGGATATTCATGCGCCGCTTTTTGCTTGCTAGTTTAATGGTTAGTCCGTTACTTATCTGTTCCACTTTCACTCATGCTAACAATGCAGTACCTGCAACGCCTCAAGTACCTGCAGAGCAAATAACGCATCTCGAAAACGACAGTATACTGCCACCCATTCACCCTTGGTCAGGCGCCAGTGAAAGCTTACTGTTAAGTGCAGAGCAACCATGGGCAACCCCTTTTGAGCAACAAGGTTATGTTTCCAGCCCAAACTATCACGACACCATGGAATGGTTAGACAAACTCGTCGGCAGTAGCGACGTGTTGCAAAAAATCAGCATTGGTAAAAGCCCGCAAGGACGAGATATATGGATGATTATTGCGTCACAAGACGGGGTGTCAACGGCACAAGCATTAAGTGATAACGGTAAAGCAACGGTATTAGTGCAAGCAGGTATTCATTCAGGTGAAATTGACGGTAAAGATGCAGGCATGATGCTACTGCGAGACATCAGCCATCGTAACAAACGCGATTTACTTGAAAACGTTAATCTACTGTTTATTCCTATTTTCAGTGTTGATGCCCACGAACGTAGCAATCAATTCAATAGGGTCAATCAACGCGGTCCGATCAATATGGGCTGGCGAACTACAGCCAACAATCTTAATTTAAACCGTGATTATGCTAAAGCTGACGCACTAGAAATGCAGCACCTCATTCGAGCGATTAACACTTGGCAACCCGACTTATATATTGATGTCCATGTAACCGATGGTATTGACTACCAATACGATGTCACCTTTGGCTACAACGTTGCACAAGGCTATAGCCCAAGTATTTTTACCTGGTTAGAGTCTATTTACCGCCCTGCGGTTGAACATACATTAGCCGAACAAGGCCACATTCCAGGACAATTGGTATTTGCTAACGATAATACTGACATGACTAAAGGTCTGTCATTGTGGAACCCTAGTCCACGTTTTTCCAATGGGTACGGTGACGCTCGTCATTTACCAACTATTTTAATTGAAAACCATAGCCTTAAACCTTATAAGCAACGCGTTCTAGGTACTTACGTTACACTCGAACAAACCCTTAAAACGGTGGCAAAAAATAGCACTAAACTAAAGTCTGCGATTAATGAAGATAAATATCGTAATCCAAGCGAGTTAACCATTAGTTGGCAAAGTGAAACCTTAGCAGAAGGAAAAGACTTTAAAGGGATTGATTACCGTATTGAGCAAAGCCCAATCAGTGGTGACAAAGTTGTACGCTGGACTGGAGAACCTAAGTTATATGAAAACTTACCGATTGTAGCTAACACAAAAGCAGATATCACGGTAACTCGGCCTGTGGCTTATTATATTCCACCACAATGGACAAACGTTATTGAGCGTTTATCATTACATGGTATTCGAATGACACGACTGAATAAGCCAACGTCGATCACCGCGCAACAATATCAATTCAGCGACCCATTATTCTCAAGTGCTGATTACGAAGGTCATCAAACGGTAACGGCAACAACGACTATTCACAAAGTAAACGTCCATCTTCCAGCGGGTAGCATGCGCATTCCAACCGACCAGCCTTTGGGTGACTTAGCAATGCTATTGCTTGAACCTCAAGCTGAGGACTCATTGTTTTATTGGGGAATGTTCAATACCATTTTTACCCGCACAGAATACATTGAAGACTATGCAGTGGAGCGTTTAGCGGCAAAAATGCTAATCGACAATCCAGCCCTACAAGCAGAATTTGATCAAGCGCTTAAAGACCCTGATTTTGCTAAAGATAGCCAAGCAAGATTACGCTGGTTTTACCAACGCAGCCCATACTACGACAACGAATACATGAAGTATCCGGTGTTACGATCTTCTAAATAGATTAAACACGAATTAAACGATTTGGTTAAAAAATGCCGTATCACTCTACAAGTGTTACGGCATTTTTTGTGGGGGCTTGTGTTAAGTTTATTCATGAATTTTGACTTTGCTTCGGTTTTTTAGGTGGTAACTGTGGCGATAACTGTGGATTAGCCAAGTCAACAATACGACTGTTGTTATATCGACTCAGTAAGAATATCTCTCGTGTTGTTTGATGCTGCTCAATAAAATCATGCTATTGACCTGTAGCAATGAGCATCTCTAAACCTTGAGTAATGCGCTGTGCTAACCATGCATGGTCATTGCTAACAACAATACCTGCCGAACCATAATCGCCAGCGGTTAGTTTAGGTTAATAACGGTTGCAACAAATCGAAGTAATACTGGTAAGGGGTATTTTCTGAAGATAGAACTGGTTGAATGCGCACTTATTGTCGGCTAAAGGAAATACAAACCAATAAATGATCAGTGCCACACTCATTAACGACTTAACCATTATAACCGCCATCATTGGGGCCCAATTACTTCAGTCTAGGCGAAAAACAATTGCAAACTATTTTTAAATATAAAATTTCATAAATATAGGTAACTTACCGTTCCATTGGACGATCTAACTCATACTGCTCAATCAACGATAATTTTTGCTTGCGAGTATATTTTTTAATGGCAATTTCGCGCTTTGACGCTTCACTTCGATCAGCTAATAATTCTTGATAAACGAGGGTTAATGGGCCTTTCCCCTTTAAATATTTAGCTGCTTTAGGGCCGCTAGCTTGATGTTCGGCAAAACGACGTGAAATATCCGTGGTGATACCCGTGTATAAATGTGAGTTCGCACAGCGAATAATGTATAAGTACCAATGAATATTGGTGATATTTTTCGGCATAAAATATA
>NZ_JACJFI010000680.1 GCF_014164505.1 Shewanella sp. SG41-4
GTCTAATCTACACTGGGTCATTCTATCTCTTCGATTAGCTTCATTTGGTAAGAATTTTAAGTTAAAGCTGACTTGGTTTTGCCCCATTCCTTGCTAGTGAAATTTTGACTTATAAATTCAGTCTTTCCCTTATAGGCACCATATCAATGTTTGGGAGCCAAACAGCGGTGAAAGAAATCTCCAATTTTCAAGCAAAAACTGTTTCCAGCCAGTCGTTCTCGTTTGAATTGTTATGCTCTTTCATTGAAAGGCACTAGTTGCTTCTGGAGATAAGTTTTTAGAGCTACCCTATACAGTAAACTTTTTGATATTTCGAATATTTCGAATATTGACTTTTCGAATATTTCGGATAATGTTGTGATATACAGATTTGCATAGTCTAAATTTGAAACTAGAGAGAAATACGATGAATACTGCTACAAAATTGCAAAGCGCTGAAGAAATTGCACTGGCTAAGCTTGGTAGCCAAGAGTTATCAGCTGTTATGGAAACCAATGGCGAAGCTCAAAGGATTAATGTTATCGATAAGTCTGGTAAGACTCACGAAGTCATGATCCCATCAAGTGCATTAAACATGATGATTGAGGTGCTTACTCAATTAGGTCAGGGTAACTCTGTCAGCATTACACCTATTCATGCAGAACTCACAACGCAAGAAGGTGCTGACATGCTAAATATGTCTCGCCCTACATTTATTAAGCTCTTAGATTCTAAAGAGATTATTTTTAGTCGCACTGGTAACCGTAGGAAGGTGGCCTATGCTGATCTTATGGAATACAAGAGCCGTTTAGAAGAGAACAGACTGGCAGCTCTTGCTGAACTATCCGCATTAGATCAAGAAATGGAGATGGGGTATTAATGACATCATACACGGTAATTTTAGACGCATACGTTATGTATGTTCAGCAAGAAATTTTGCATAAAATGAATCTAACACTTAAGAGCATAGGTGAATGATTTTATCTAATTCCAGTCACAAGCGGCACGGCTTTGTAGCCTTTGAATAAGCCCAAGCCATTAAAAAAGTAATTATCTAATG
>NZ_JACJFI010000681.1 GCF_014164505.1 Shewanella sp. SG41-4
GACAAATTTGCCAGCAAGAGCAATGCAGTAGGATAACGCATGGAACAACGAAAAGTATTATTGGCCGGTGGTAATTTACTGCAGGCTCACACATGGAAAGGGCTACTGGAAACGAGTGGGATCGAAGTTGATCTTAAAGGTGAAGCGCTCATTGGTGGCGTAGGCGGTTTGCCGATTGAAATGCAAACGGTTGAGTTATGGGTAGCAGATAATCAACTTGCCGCTGCGCAAACGTTACTGGATGCACTCGATATTGAACAGCCTCAATGGCAATGTGTCCAATGCCATGAAATAAATGAAGGCAGTTTTGAATTGTGTTGGCAATGTAGTTCGCAAAGAAGTGAAATGCATAACGAATAAGCCTGAGTATAAGATGGTTTTGTAGCGTTTAAGTCCATCTTTTACCACCAAATGTTGCTGGAGATAAACGGGGTTAATCACGACGTAAATTTTTTGGGCAAAGTCCCTAAGCCGATTTATATTTTGCAATATTGCACCTAGCTTATAAATAAGCGTCCCGTTTAACTGAGCCTCTAGTGTCCATTTTTGGCTTACTGTGACGCAGTTAGCGCTTATTCATCTATAAATGACACCATCATAAACTCCTCGTTATAGTAAATTGCCACAAACTGCTGCAAAATTGTTTTCGAAAATCTAATAGACCCTATGATTAAACTACTTTTAGGTTTATGACGTATGTAATGCTAATTTGTCACAAATGAGTGACTTAACTAACTTAAGGAAACGCTATGCAACCATCTCCAGCATTTGCCAGTTTGGTCGATTCTGTTATGCCTCATGTCAACTTATTAACCATTGAGCAATATCAACAACAAGATCAATGGCAATTAATCGATGTGCGAGAAGACAACGAGTGGTTACAAGGGCATTTACCTAATGCAAAACACCTCAGTCGTGGCATTATTGAGCGTGATATAGAGCATCGCTTTCCTGATAAAAGCACCCCAATATTACTTTATTGTGGAGCGGGTCAACGTGCTGCATTATCTGCCTATAATTTACAGCTCATGGG
>NZ_JACJFI010000682.1 GCF_014164505.1 Shewanella sp. SG41-4
AAAAAGATTATTAGATTTAGTGCGTTCATCTTGCAAGGGAGTGAGTGAACCAGTTGCCGAAGTGTGCAACCTATTTAATGAACTTACTAACGACGGTAAAGAGATGAACAAGTATTCAGAACTGTTATCTGACACTATACGTTCAATCATTGAAGTTAAAGAAGAGCAAGATATCGACAGCTTATTCAGTGGTGGCGAAACAACAGCACTTATCAATACCATTCAAGGGCTTGATGATTTCGAGCTGATCAACTTCTTAGTTGTGCAAGACCATACTAAAGCAAGCGCTGTGAAAAAAGGCTTAACTAATGCCTAACGCTATTTTCTACAAGTACCCTAAAACTACTGAGGTCAATCGCACATTACCTAAGAGCAAGCTTTATGATCAAGGCAAGGTAAACGCAGCCATTAGAGAACTATTTGTCACTCAAGTAGAGCAAATTACCTGGGCAAATAAACTCTCAGCTCAAACCCTTAACATAGAAGCTCATGAGCAAATAAAAGAAATTCAAATATTCAGTATTGTGCTCAAAGGTGATGAGTTAAGCGAAGAAGTATTACAAACCATAGACAAAGCCATACTGCACCCAATTATTTTTGAAATAACAGCTCACAGCCAACATATGAGAACAACCGCTTGTTTCAAGGAGGTTGGTGTAAATGGTGGTGTTACATTATCAGAATATTACTGTTCACGTTGGCAGAAGCGCTTAAGTATTAGTAACAGCCAAGAACCAGATAACATAGACAATCATCAAAGTTTACCGTTAACGCTAAACATTAAAGCGCTTTACGAACAATTATTAGCGTCATTGCTACCTTATCCGTTAAAAGAGCATGAAACATTTCCAGAACTCATAAAGCGGATAGACGCCATTAAGCTGCTTAACAAGCAGCAACAACAAATAAATAAGAAACTCAGCAACGAGAAGCAATTTAAAAATAAAGTAAAAATTAATGCTGAGTTAAAACAAATTAAACAAACGTTAAAGCTGCTTACACTTTCCGTTTAGCAAGAATTA
>NZ_JACJFI010000683.1 GCF_014164505.1 Shewanella sp. SG41-4
TCAAATTCTAATAGAAAACAGCTTAACACCGCATCAATAGCACTTTGTTGTAGAGGTAAATGATGTGGATCGGCCTGAATACTTGCATCAACGCCGTCATAAACAGAAAAATGTCGTGCTATGTTGCAATGTAAACTGTTTAACTGGCTACTTAATGCTCCTGCTTTAAGTAAATGATAGCCAAATATTCGCGGCCACCAAGGGGCTAATTTAGCTTCGATCTCAGCTTGCAATAATTCACCAAAAGGTAAATCTTGCCAAATAAGGGGTTTTAACATGGAGCCCGCCAACTATTACTTTGCAAAAATGTCATATTTACTCAATCCAGCAACTCTACCATAGCGTATTTAATGTTCAGCTACCCATCATTGATACTTTAAGTATGACTTCACTTGAAGTTATTTAACGATATCCGTTACCCTAACAGATAGTCAATCATCACTCGAGTCAGATTATGCTCAACGTTCACACCATTCCAGCTTTTAAAGACAACTACCTTTGGTTAATTCATCAAGCAAATAGTCTTGATGCCTATGTAGTTGACCCAGGTTGCGGCCAAAGTGTTATCGATTATTTAGCCACTACAGAACTTAACTTAGTCGGCATAATCATTACCCATCATCACAGTGACCACACTGGTGGTATAAAACAACTGCAACAGTACTTCAACCAACGCCTTAATGTTTACGGTCCGAGTAACGAACGTATCGATGGTTTAACCCATCCATTAACTATTACATCAAGTGAAAATATTGATATACCCCATTTAGGGCTAACCCAGGTTATGGCCGTTCCTGGTCATACTTTAGGTCATATTGCCTACTATATTGAGGATAAATTATTTTGTGGTGATACCTTATTCAGCGGAGGATGTGGACGTTTATTCGAGGGCACTGCGACACAAATGCTGCAATCGTTAACCAAGTTGGCAAATTTACCCGACCAAACCCAAGTTTTTTGTGCTCACGAATATACTCAATCTAATCTCGATTTCGCCTTACATGTCACACCCAATAATT
>NZ_JACJFI010000684.1 GCF_014164505.1 Shewanella sp. SG41-4
ATTACCTATTATGCTAATCGCTGATCGCCCTGACTACACTAAGGTGCTGACACCCAAGTCTGACGCGATCATGAGCCGAACAATTTCGATGTTAATCAAGTTGTCTTGGACTGATGAGCAAATTGCTGAACGTATTGAAAATATCAAACGCGCTTTTGCCTAGCATTGATGTCTCTTGGTCAGTGATGGCTGAGAGCACTTTTTACAGTATTTATCTCAATGGAGACTGTTGTAATGAGTTTTAAAAATTTTAAATGTGTACCAAAAATGATCTTCGGCCGTGGTTCATTTGTGCAACTTGATTAACATCGAAATTGTTCGGCTCATGATAGCGTCAGACTTGGGTGTCAGCACCTTAGTGTAGTCAGGGCGATCAGCGATTAGCATAATAGGTCATGCGGCAGGGGCTTTAAGCTCTTGGATATGTTTCCAATTCTTAAGGTAATGCCAGTTGTTAACATACCAATAAAAACAACCATCAACTTTGTTGGCAGCCAGCTTTTTATTAATTTCTTGAGTGCGTTCTTCTGTTGGCATCATAAATGTTAAGAAGCCTGCAGAATCGCCGTCTGGATCTGGAATTTCACAGAACGTGATTTCAGCAATAGATGCCATTGCATCTTTAATGGTTTTCTTGTTTTTACGCTGAATAGCAATGATTTTATCAAGCTTACGTAATTGTGCTAAACCCATTGCTGCATTCATTTCAGAAATGCGGAAATTCAACCCCATAATTGGGTGTGATTCTGCACCACGATCATTACCAACATGGTCATGGCCGTGATCTGAGAACATGTGTGAATGGTTATAAATTTCGCTGTTGTTAGTGACAATCGCGCCACCTTCACCGCAGGTGATAGTCTTAACTGAGTCAAATGAGTAACAACCCACATCACCAATAGTGCCTAATGCTTGGCCTTTATAACTGCCACCGATGGCTTGACATGCATCTTCTAAAATCACCAAGTTATGCTTTTTACATACAGCTTTGATTTCGTCCATCTTGGCC
>NZ_JACJFI010000685.1 GCF_014164505.1 Shewanella sp. SG41-4
ATTGAACATTTTCCATTATTTCACCTGCATCCAGTAAATAAGTCATTGAGCATAAGAGATTATGTCATTTATGCTGTGGCTAAACTGAGCTTAACAAGCTGCAGTTTCATTAGTTTTTACGTAGCATTATTGTGTTCGGATCACTGTTTTATTTTATTTTATAATATCGGCTAGAAATGATTTAGCTAATTGATGGTCATGGCTATTAATACATTGATATTTTTCTTTGGAACTCAATGGGATAATTTCAAGCCAGCGCTGACAAACCCATGCAATATCATTAAAATTATCTTCAGAATAATGAGCAAGATGCTGTGGGTATTGCTGCAAAAGTTGCTTTAATGTGTGGCTAAGCGCTTTCTCTTGTTTATGTTCTTCAGTGTGAATGCCGGTCTGTCCACTTTGTTGTTCGATGATATTACTCGGCCAAGAATCAATTATGCTGACATCGGCACGCTTTAAACCGTCACTATCAACACTTACTTGATTAATAATGAACGTTTTTTGCCCTTGTACACTAATTCCTAACAAGCCATCTTCAAGAGTTTCAAAGTCGATAATTTGGGTTAATGTACCCATGGGTAATATGGTTTTTTTATCATCAGCCAACATACACAAGCCAAAACCAACACCACTTTTAAGTGATTCTGAGACTAACCGTTTATATCTAGGTTCAAAAATACGTAACTGGGTATATCCTTGAGGTAATAAGCAAATAGATAGTGGGAATAGTGGGATAATCATAACGGCCCCTGTATGACATTTAATGAACAATCTACAGCGTTATACGTGCTCAGGCAGGTTAACGATCAAGTTGCACTGTTGTTTGAATAATCCAGATATGACTGTTGGTCGATGCATGGCGTGTTGCACTCAAATACATAATCAATAAGGGCTATGTCATTCCAACTTCTTTAGTATTGATTGAGTTCAACATGGTTTATAACAATATGATTATCCTCAAGCTGACGGCTGACTGATTCAACGATGAAAGGCTGAGACTGATA
>NZ_JACJFI010000686.1 GCF_014164505.1 Shewanella sp. SG41-4
ATCGACAGATAATGTCTAATAAGGAGCCTGCTCATTTAACGGGCTTCTTTTATTGATAAGCTAAAACCCCAATTTTTGGAAAAATCCTCCTAAGTGTCGATGTTGTGCTTCTAAATTTTTATTGGTAGAAGAAATATTGGTATTTCCCTTTAGCATTAAATTATCGTTAATAAAAAACGCGCCAATTGGCGCGTTTATGTAGTTTCATCTTATCGAGATAATTAGAAACTGGCTGAACGTGGAGCGCGTGGGAATGGGATAACATCACGAATGTTGTTAACGCCAGTCACATACGACACTAAACGCTCAAAACCTAAACCAAAGCCTGAATGAGGTACTGTGCCATAACGACGTAGGTCACGATACCACCAGTAATCTTCTTGGCTTAAATCCATTTCAGCTAAACGTGCATCTAACACGTCTAAACGCTCTTCACGCTGTGCGCCACCGATAATTTCACCAATACCTGGTGCTAATACGTCCATTGCGGCAACGGTCTTACCATCATCGTTTAAGCGCATGTAGAAAGCTTTAATGTCTTTCGGGTAGTTCTTAACTACAACAGGCGCTTTAAAATGCTCTTCAGCTAAGTAGCGTTCATGCTCAGATTGTAAATCAATACCCCATTCAACTGCGAATTCAAACTTCTTACCACAGTTTTTAAGGATTTCAACCGCATCAGTGTAATCCACTTGAGCAAAATCACTGCTTACGAATGCTTGTAAACGTTCGATAACGGTTTTATCAACACGTTCGTTAAAGAAGTTTAAATCATCCATGCGTTCTTCAAGCACTGCACTGAACGCGAATTTCAACATTTTTTCCGCTAACTCAGCCGCATCATCTAACGTTGCGAATGCCACTTCAGGCTCAACCATCCAGAATTCTGCAAGGTGGCGAGTGGTGTTTGAGTTTTCGGCACGGAACGTTGGGCCAAAGGTATACACTTTAGATAATGCACAAGCATACGTTTCAGCGTTTAACTGACCTGACACGGTTAAG
>NZ_JACJFI010000687.1 GCF_014164505.1 Shewanella sp. SG41-4
CCCACACTTCTAATCGCAAATAGAACAAGAAAAAAAAAGAGAAACTACAACAAGCCGAAGCAAATATTGCAGAGAAAGAGCAAATTGAAATTTCTCCAAATGCAGTCGACTTTCGAGCGAATGAGCAATTAGCTGAAAAATGGAAAGGAACAAAACATTAATCATACATTTTATTTAAACTGAAGCTAGCTCAAAAACGAAGACAATCTTTTAAGCTTAACAATCAATTGCATAGATTATAATTAAGCAGTTTTCACAAAAAGATTGTCTTCGTTTAATTCCAATTGTCTTCGTTTTAATTCCATGCTTACAATAGCCGATAGGACTAAATTCTCATTTAAAAAAAGATAATAGGAATATAATTCAACTATTATGAATTAGCAAATTGAAGCACAGAACATTATAGGACTTTATTCCCACATTTAAGAAAATAATAGGAATTTAGTCCTATTACAAAGTGAATGCGGCGACATAGGGCAGATAACAGATTTGCGTCATTTACCACACTCGTTAATGGTTACGTCACGCGCCAAGTCATTAATCTTGTCACCTTTTTAGCAGCGTTTTACGACTATTGTTATTTAAATGTCCCTTTAAATGCACAAATTAAGATAAACAGGTGTTGTTCGTTAGACGCTTACCGATCAGCCATATCATCCACAGTATTTAAAAGGCCAAGAAATTAACATTATTCAACAACAGCCTAAGTAAGAAACTAATTAATAGTCTGCAATCACCATAGGCCTGTCAAAGACTCCCAAGCAAACTCGTGTACAAGATCGACAAACAAAAACAAAGGTCGAAACCTTGATTTTATGTAGTACAGTGAATTGTTGTTTGTCGTCAAATCGACTTTAACGCTGCTCTAGCGGATCTTGCCTCGACTAGAAATACCGTAATCAATTATTCGTATTGAAAATTTTGTTGCTTTTGCACGGTGCAATCCACGATTGCTAATGTTAAAAAATACTATGATGGAACCGCTTTTTCCACAATGTGAT
>NZ_JACJFI010000688.1 GCF_014164505.1 Shewanella sp. SG41-4
CATTGATTCTATATAAAAAAAGCCAATCGATTTGATTGGCTCTTTTTTAAGTGTAAATGAGAGGTTTTACTCACTAATTCACTAGTTCACTAGTTCACTAGGATTTATCATGACCCATTTCAGCAGGTAAATCATCACGTAATTTTTGCCACATTTTGCCACTTTCGATACCATTTATACGCATTAATGCTGGTACGTCAGAGTAATTTTTATCTTTGGCTAATTTTTCAAGTTTGACATAAAAACGCATGGTTAATTCACGAGCTTCTTGGCTCGAAAAATAATATCGACCTACACGATTATAAAGACCTTTGAAACCATTTAAAATCAATACATACAATGGATTACCTGATGCAAATGCTAATGTATGGTGCAATTGATAGTCAAATGTAGCATATGATTCAGCATCATTTTCTAAGCTATGAATACCGGCTAATACATCAACTACTTTTTCAGGGTTGTGACGAATAGAGGCACGGAAATAAATGTTACTGACATTACCACGAGCAGCCATCAGTTGGTCGACAAGTAATGGAAAACCATCCGGATTCAAATCAGCAATGGTTTCTAAAATATTTAACCCAGAGGTTTCCCAAAAATTATTTACTTGGGTAGGTTTACCATGTTGAATTTTCAACCAACCATCTCGAGCGAGACGTTGTAATACTTCTCTTAACGTTGTTCGAGTTACACCGATAAGTTCAGAGAGCTCACGTTCAGCAGGTAAAATTGATCCCGGTGGAAATTTGTTTTCCCAAATAGATCGAACAATATATTTCTCGGCAAAACTCGCTGGCCCTTTGGCATTGATGATCATCAGCCTTCATATCCTATTGCTAAACAATGGCGAAACTATTGGGACTGATCATACCAGAGCGGTAGAAAATAAAAACCATTGTTTAATTACCACACTCATTACGAATGAATTTCAAACAACTCAAGCATCGCAAATAACAATAATTGAATATTAATTAAATTACATGACTATCACCATCGACATA
>NZ_JACJFI010000689.1 GCF_014164505.1 Shewanella sp. SG41-4
CTTAAATAATGGAGCTGATTTTTTGCTAACTGATTTAGGCGTCACGCCCTGAGACTTTAATACGCCACGAACTTCTGCAATTGTTGACCCTTTCAGCTCACCGGAAGTGCGTTGACCATCACGATTGATACCCTTCCATTGATAGGTGAAAACCTTAGGTTGATGTTTGGTTTTTTTCGCTTTTGGCTTTCTTTTTGCTGTTGTTGTAGCCATTTAGCCAATCCTTTTATTGTTTCGTTGCATCCACGCTAAACCATTATTGCTAATAGGGGAAAATCAATTAAATGGTTGTTCTAATACTATTATTGATTTTACTATAGATTATCAAAAACTGGTAACACGGTTTATTTCCGCGATACTGGTTACGCCATGAATGACTTTAAGTAACCCTGATTGACGTAAATCGCGCATACCTTGCTGCTTGGCGAGGGTGGCAATTTGGAGTGAGTTGCCGCCTTCCATAATCGTTCGCGCTATTTCATCGCTCATTTTCATTACTTCGTATATGCCGACTCGGCCTTTATAACCACCTGAGCATAGCTCACAACCGACCGGTTTAAATACGGTAAAACCTTTGGCGATATTAGATTCAGAAAAACCTAAGCGTTGCATCTCAGCAACAGGAATTTCCTCTTCATGTTTGCATGCAGGGCATAGACGCCTGGCAAGTCGTTGGGCAATAATTAAATTGACTGAGCTAGCAATGTTATAACCGGGTACACCCATATTGATTAAGCGGGTTAAGGTTTCTGCAGCCGAGTTGGTATGTAGGGTCGATAACACTAAATGGCCGGTTTGCGCTGCTTTAATAGCAATTTCAGCAGTTTCTAAATCGCGGATTTCTCCTACCATTACCACATCAGGGTCTTGACGTAAGAATGAGCGCAGTGCAGATGCGAAAGTTAAACCGGCTTTTAAATTAATGTGAACCTGATTAACACCTTCAAGGTTTATTTCAACAGGATCTTCAGCAGTGGAGATATTACGCTCTTCGGTG
>NZ_JACJFI010000068.1 GCF_014164505.1 Shewanella sp. SG41-4
CAGCACTAAGTCGTTGCCATGGAAAAATAAACCCGTCATGGCGCCGATGACCCGTGCATTTTCACCTAATTATGTCCCTAATGCTGAAGGGGCTGCGTATTACCGCAGACGTGCTGAAGGTGATGTGGGATTAATTATCACCGAAGGGACGTTTATTTCACACAAAGCGGCTAACGGTTATGAAAATGTCCCCGCCATATTCGGTGAAGAAGCATTAGCAGGCTGGAAACACGTGGTTGATGAAGTGCACGCCGCAGGTGGCAAAATTGCCCCACAGCTTTGGCATGTAGGTTCAGTGAGAAAACCTGGAATTGGACCAGATAAAGAAGCACCAGCCTATAGCCCGTCAGGTTTATATAAACCCGGTGCAAAAAATGGCGTTGCGATGACCCAAGATGATATCGATGAAGTGGTTGCCTCATTTGCACAAGCCGCATTAGATGCTAAAAACATTGGTTTTGATGCTATCGAAGTGCACGGCGCGCACGGTTATTTAGTTGATCAATTCTTTTGGGAAGGTACCAATGAACGTGACGACCAATATGGTGGTTCGTTAGAAAATCGTACTCGGTTTGGGGTTGAAATAGTCAAAGCTATTCGTGCTGCAGTGGGTGATGACTTTACGATTATCTTCCGTTTTTCGCAGTGGAAACAACAAGATTACAGTGCAAAACTATGTCAAACCCCTGAAGAGTTAGCGACATTTTTAGGTTTACTTAGCGATGCAGGTGTCGATATTTTTCATGCCAGTACACGTAGATTTTGGGTGCCTGAGTTTGACGGTTCCGATCTTAACTTAGCGGGCTGGACCAAAAAACTGACTAATAAGCCTGTCATTACAGTTGGTAACGTTGGTTTAGATGCTGATTTTATTGGTGAAGGTAACGCTGATTTATCTGGCACATCTAATCCAACCGGCATTGATGAATTATTAGTGCGCTTAAATAATGACGAATTTGATTTAGTCGCGATTGGTCGTGCGTTGTTAGTTGATCCACAGTGGGTTAATAAAATTAAGCAAAAAGCCATTGCTGATATTAAACCGTTTAACAAAAAATCATTAATGTCACTCAGTTAACGTTTACTGATCTGCTTGAGTCTTGATTACAAATATTAAGGCTCAGTCCAGGGGCTATTGATCTTTCAAGGTTGGTTTTGTTCGAGATAAAATTTGACCAGAAAAGATCAACAGACCCTAGCACTACTATTACACCGTAATGACAACTAAAAGGGTAGAACATGAATTTTGAATACAGTGAAAAAGTTCAAGTATTAATCAAACGTGTAACCGATTTTATGGATTTGCATGTGTTTCCGGTTGAAGAAGAAATGCATAAACAAGTTGAACTTGATCCTTGGTCAACGCCTCCGTTAATGGAAGAATTAAAAGCCAAAGCGAAGGCTGAAGGATTGTGGAATTTATTTCTGCCCGTTGCTTATGGTAAATACAGTGCTGGATTGACCAATTTAGAATACGCACCTCTGGCTGAAATTATGGGCAAAGTGATGTGGGCGTCAGAAGTGTTTAACTGTGCGGCACCCGATACCGGCAACATGGAAGTATTGGCTAAATACGGTAACGAAGCCCAGAAAAAACAATGGTTAGAGCCATTGTTAGAAGGCAAAATTCGTTCAGCGTTTGCCATGACAGAGCCAGAAGTGGCCTCAAGCGATGCGACTAATATTGAGTTACGCATTGAGCGCGATGGTGACGAATATGTCATCAATGGGCGTAAGTTTTACATCAGCGGCGCGTGTCGGAAGCAATGTGAAATTATGATCGTGATGGGCAAAACAGACCCAACCAACAGCAATCGCTATATTCAACAATCACAAGTACTTGTGCCAATGAACACCCCGGGCGTGACGTTAGTGCGACCAATGAAAGTGTTTGGATATAACGACGCGCCAGAAGGTCATGGCGAAGTGACATTTACCAATGTCCGCGTACCTGTTGAAAATATTATTGTTGCAGAAGGCAAAGGTTTTGAAATTGCTCAAGGCCGCCTTGGCCCTGGACGAATTCATCACTGCATGCGTTCAGTCGGCATCGCTCAGCGCGCGTTAGATTTAATGTGTAAACGCGTTGGTGAACGTATTGTGTTTGGTCAACCGATGATTAAGCAACAGTCGGTTCGTGAAGACATTGCCAAATCTGCCTGCCAGATTGAACAAGCCCGCTTAATGACCTTAAAAGCTGCGCAAAAGATGGATACTCACGGCAATAAAGCCGCCAAAGAACTGATCGCAATGATCAAAATTGTTGCACCTAACATGTCACTTGATGTGATTGACCGTGCTATTCAATGTCATGGTGCAGTGGGGGTGAGTCAAGACACTTTCTTAGCACATGCATGGGCTGGGCAACGTACTTTGCGTTTAGCCGATGGTCCAGACCAAGTGCACATGATGCAGTTAGGCCGTGATTTAGTAAAAAAGGTTTCTGAATAAACAGATGAGTCGCTGACACTTAACGTAGATTGAAACGCATCACCACATTTTAAACTACGTTAAGTGTCGCTGGCTAGATTGCTATCTCGGATAGAAATCACTGTATCAAAAGCCTGATTGAAAATGACTCAAAATAACAATAAGAGTATTGCTAAATGCCACAAGTATTATCGATTAATAATCAACAGCTGACTGCTTACTTACAAGATCATGTCGATGGTTTTGAAGGCCCGATCACGTTAGAAAAATTTTCCGGCGGTCAGTCTAATCCGACATTTAAAGTCACCGCGAAATCTGGGGTGTATGTATTACGCCGCCAACCTTCAGGTAAGTTATTAAAATCTGCGCATGCGGTCGATCGTGAATATCGGGTGCTCAATGCGTTAAAAGACAGCGATGTGCCGGTCGCAAAAGTATTTCACCTGTGTGAAGACATTACTGTTATCGGTTCAATGTTCTATTTAATGGAATATTGCGATGGCACTGTGTATTGGAGCGCATCGTTAGCCGAGATAGACACCAATGAACGCCGCTCAGCGATGTACAACGAAATGAACCGAGTATTGGCGGCTTTGCACAGTGTTGATGTTGATGCCGTTGGCTTAAGTGATTATGGCAAAGCGGGTAACTACTTTGAGCGCCAATTGACTCGCTGGACATCGCAATATCGGTTAACCGAGATTAAGAAAATTCCTGCAATGGACCAGCTAAGTCAGTGGCTTGAAGACAACTTACCCGAAGATGATGGCCGTGTGTGTTTAGTCCACGGTGATTTTAGATTAGACAACATGATGTTTGCCAAAGATAAGCCACAGGTCATTGCGTTACTTGACTGGGAATTATCGACATTAGGTCATCCTTTTGCCGATCTTGCTTACCAATGCATGCAACTTCGTATGCCAGCTGGGATGGGCAGTATTGACGGTTTAAAAGATGTCGACCGCGGTAGTTTAGGCATTCCGACAGAACAAGAATATGTCGATTTATATTGCCAACGCATGGGCATTGAACGGATTGAAAACTGGGTATTTTATCTGGCGTTTAGTTTTTTCCGCTTAGCGGCAATTGCCCAAGGTGTGGCAAAACGTGCCGCTGAGGGCAATGCGTCAAATGAGCATGCTAATAAAGTCGGATCATTCGTTGAACCGCTAGCACAAATGGCGTTGCAGGTTGTTGCTCAAGAAAAATAACAACGTTCTATCAACGGCATCTTAGCGCTACAAACCGACGGTAACATCTATTTTAATCTTTAATACTTAATACTTAAGATTGAAGCTAACAACAAATGATAAAAAATTAACTACCACACTCTCAATATAACAATAAGACCATCAATTACAGGAGTTACTCGCATGGATCCATTATTAGACTTTACTGGCAAAGTCGCCGTTATTACTGGCGCTGCACAAGGTTTTGGACAATTACTGGCACAAGAGTTGGCAAAGCGCGGTGCTAAGTTGGTTATAGGCGACATTAACGAAGCAGGCGTACATCAAGTGGCTGATGCTATTGCCGCTACGGGTGCGGAAGTCGTCGCAATGAAATGCGATGTGTCTAAAAGTGAATCTTGCAAAGCCATGGTAGATGCTGCGATTGAGTATTTTGGTCGAGTGGATATTGGCGTTAACAATGCCGGTATTGCGCATGAGTTTATGCCACTGCATCATATTGATGAGTCTATTATGGACAGCCAATTTGCTGTCAACGTTAAAGGTGTGCAATTTGGCATGCGTCATCAAATACAGCAAATGCTTAAGCAAGGCGAGGGCGCCATTCTCAATGTGAGTTCAATGGCCGGTTTAGGTGGCGCGGCTCGAGGCAGCGCTTATTCTATGGCAAAACATGCTGTTATTGGCTTAACCAAAACCGGTGCGGTTGAATATGGTCGCGAGAATATTCGTATTAATGCGATATGCCCATTTTTTACCCTCACTCCTATGGTGACTAACTTTGCCGACGAAGAAAAGCAAAAGAAAATGGCCCGCGGTGCACCAATGAATCGTTTAGGTGAGCCAAAAGAAATCGTCGCTGTAATGTTAATGATGTTATCTCCAGCCAACACCTATATGACCGGGCAATGTATTGCGGTTGATGGTGGCGTATCAGCATTTTAAGCCAATCGAGTATGTCTTGGTAAACACCAAGACATTGTTACTACTCATTAAGATTCATTGTAAAAAGATGCAGTGACCTACATCTGCTCAGTAATAAGATAAGAAGAGAATATTATGCCTGCAACGTTAATGAATGAACGCGATTTAGAATTTATGCTTTACGAACTGTTTGATAGTGAAGCGTTAACTAGCCGAGCACGTTATCAAGATCACGACCGCCAAACCTTTAATGAAGTTGTCACTACGGCAAAAGCGATCGCAGAAAAATACTTTCTTCCTATCCGTCAAAAACTCGATACTCACCAACCAACATTTGATGGTAAAAAAGTGCATATCATTCCAGAACTTAAAACCGCGATAGATGCGGTGAATGAGTCTGGTATTGGTGCTGCGACAGCAGATTATGAATTAGGTGGAATGCAATTACCGCCGATTATTGCCAGTGCAGCAGCCTCATTTTTAAGTGTGGCTGGCGGTGTGGGTATGGGTTACAACATGTTAACCACAGCCAACGCCAACCTGTTACAAGCACATGGCAGCCCGGAGCTAATTAACACTTGGGTTAAGCCCATGCGTGAAGGTCGATTTATGGGCACCATGGCCATGACTGAGCCTGGCAGCGGCTCAGCGTTAGGTGACTTAATTACCAAAGCGGTTAAGTCTGAAGACGGAACATATCGGATTACTGGCAATAAAATCTATATTTCAGGTGGCGATCATGATTTAAGCGAGAATATCGTTCATTTGGTGTTAGCACGAATTCAAGGCGCACCAAAAGGTGTTAAAGGTATTTCGTTATTTGTGGTACCTAAGTTTTTGCTTAATGAAGATGGTTCCGTCGGCGCCGACAATGAAGTGGCTCTCGCTGGGCTATTTCATAAAATGGGTGGCCGCGCACAAACGTCTACTGCACTGAGTTTTGGTGAAAAAAATGGCTCGAAAGGCTATTTAGTCGGTGAAGAACACTGCGGTTTAAAGTACATGTTCCACATGATGAATGAAGCCCGCATTATGGTGGGTACCAGTGGTGCAGTATTGGCTGTAGCCGGTTATCAATACTCTGTAGATTATGCTAAAAACCGCCCACAAGGGCGTTTACCATCGTGTAAAGATCCACAATCACCTATGGTGAACATCATCGAACATGCTGACGTAAAGCGCATGCTATTAGCGCAAAAGGCCTATGCCGAAGGAGCAATGGCGTTAGTGTTGTACGGTACTCAATTAAGTGATGATGAGCGAACTGCAGACACCGTTGAACAACGTGAACATGCCCATACCTTATTAGACTTTTTAACGCCAATCATTAAAACCTGGCCATCTGAATATGGTCCTAAAGCTAACTCTTATGCCATTCAAGTTATGGGCGGGCATGGTTACATCAATGAACATCCGGTTGAGATGTTTTATCGTGATAACCGTTTAAACCCAATTCATGAAGGTACCACGGGAATCCAATCGTTAGACTTGATCACCCGTAAAGTGCCGATGAATAAGATGCAGGGTTATAAAGCCACCATAAGCGAAATAGCTAAAACCATTGAGCAAGCAAAACAATACGACAGCTTAGAACAATATACTCAACAATTAAGCCAAGCAGTTGACACATTAACACTGACAACAGAAGCAGTGTTAAACGGCATGGCGACGAAGAACATTGACTTAGCGTTAGCCAACTCAGTTAAGTATTTAGAGTTGTTTGGCCACGTCATTATTGCGTGGTTATGGCTTAAGCAAAGTATGGTTGCCACTAAAGCTTTAGCGAAACAACCGCATCAAGCAGATGAGTTTTTCTATAAAGGTAGATTGCAGGCGTCACAGTATTTTTATCGTTTTGAATTACCTAAAATTGCAGTGTGGTCATCTTTGTTAATGAGCACCGACAGTACCAGTTTTGACATGCAAGCGGACTGGTTCTAGTTAGACTCGTCTTATGTTGACCTAGGTTTAAGCTGGGCTAAGTGACTTCTAGTTGAATTGATATATTCACCCTGAGATCAGTTATCTAAGCTAGATTAGCTAGAGAAGCGATTATTATCAGCTTATAGATAATCATTAGCCATTGCTTCCAAGTGTTGGTGTGGTGAGCTTGTTGAAATAAATCAATCATTATTCCTTTGTTATTAGCGCATTACTCATTTCTGAGTAATGCGTTTTTGTTTTTAACACCACTCAGTTTTAATCAGTATCAAACACCTGTGCTATTCATACTGCGAATAACTTGATATTAAAACTATTCATTTGTTTAATGCTCCCACCCCAATTAGCATGAGATATCGCTTAAATTTCATTCATGGACAGTACTTGAATGTACAAGAGGAAAGGGAACAATGCCGACAGTAATCAATCGTAATGACATAGAAAACTATATTGGTTTTCAAGCTGAACCAACAAGTTGGTTTCAAATCACTCAAGATCAGATTAATCAGTTTGCAGATTGCACTCTTGATCACCAATTTATTCATGTCGATGAAGAAAAAGCCAAAGCCACTCCGTTTGGTTCAACTATTGCTCATGGCTTCTTATCACTGTCAATGCTGTCGCATTTTGCAGAAGAATTTAGCGTGATGATTGACGGCTTTTATATGGGCCTGAATGCTGGTTTCGATAAAGTGAGATTTTTACAACCCGTTACCGTTAATAGTCGCATTAGAGCACATGCAAAAACACTGTCTATTGAAGAAAAGAAACCAGGACAGTTCCGTTTATCAACCGAGGTGACGATTGAGATTGAAGGTGTCGATACACCAGCATTGGTTGCTGAGTGGATTTCAGTACAAATGGTTAAGTAGATTTCTATTATTTGTCACCATCACATGAACATAAAACAACAATAAAAAATTAAAAAGCGTTAAGGAAATAGTATGACGATCAGTTTTGCAGGACAAGTAGCCATAGTCACAGGTGCCGGTAATGGTTTAGGGCGCTCACATGCATTGGAATTAGCCAAACGTGGCGCCAAAGTAGTCGTAAATGATTTAGGTGGCGCACGTGATGGCAGCGGCGCATCTTCTGCAGCATCTCAAGAAGTGGTTCGGTTAATCGAAGACATGGGCGGTGAAGCCATTAGCCATGGTGCAAACGTCGCTAATTTTGATGAAGTGCAAGATATGGTGCAACAAACCATGGATAAGTGGGGCCGTGTCGACATATTAATCAATAATGCCGGAATTTTACGAGATAAGTCGTTTTCTAAAATGACCTTAGATGACTTTAAAATAGTCATGGATGTGCACGTGATGGGCTCGGTTAACTGCACTAAAGCAGTTTGGGAAATCATGAAGCAGCAAAATTATGGTCGTATTGTGATGACCACATCGTCAAGCGGCATGTACGGTAACTTTGGCCAGTCTAACTATGGTGCTGCCAAAATGGCGGTTATTGGGTTAATGAACACCTTAGTACTTGAAGGTGCAAAAAATAATATCCACATCAATGCGCTTGCCCCAACAGCGGGTACGCGTATGACTGAGGATTTAATGCCAGAAGAAATCGTTAAAGCCTTCGCCCCTGAAGCGGTTACAGCAGGCATGTTGACCTTGTGCGATGAACTTGCGCCAACTCGGTTTATTTTATGTGCCGGAGCGGGCGGCTATTCAAGTGCCAGTATTTTTGAAACAGAAGGCTGCTTTATTCCTACAGCATCTCAAACTCCAGAAGCCGTTCGTGACAACTGGGCGCAATTAACGGCGCAAGAAAATCAAAAAGCGTTGAAGTCTGGTGCCCAACAAGGCGAGAAGTTTGTGATGAAGGCGATGGCCTTTATGAAGTCGCAACAGCAATAAATAATTTTCATGCAGATTGTGAGTGAGTTAATTTGATATTAAGTGAGTTTTTTAATCTGTTATTAAAAGTACGATTTAATTAACTGCATAACCATTTATACCAAGCTCAATCTAGCAAACATAATAAATACATGTCTTTAAAGACAGATAAACAAAGGAATTATCATGAGAGAAGCCGTCATTGTATCTGTAGCAAGAACCCCTATTGGTAAAGCATACCGCGGAGCATTTAACGATTTATCTGCTCCTACATTAGCTGCAGTTGCTGTTAATGCAGCCGTTGATCGTGCGGGTATTGACCCCAATGAAATTGAAGATTGTATTTTTGGTTCTGCGTTAACTCAAGGTAACCAGGGGATGAACTTTGGTCGTCAAGTGGCCATGGCAGCAAAACTGCCAGTGTCTGTGCCAGGTATGACGGTTGATCGTCAATGTTCATCAGGGTTAATGTCCATTGCCATCGCTGCCAATCACATTGTTTGTGATGGTGCTAAAGTCGTTGTGGCTGGCGGTTGTGATTCAATCAGCTTGGTACAAAACGATAAAATGAACATGCACCGTGCTGTAGACCCAAGTGTGAAAGCCTATCGTCCAGCGATTTATATGCCGATGCTTGATACCGCCGAAGTGGTTGCTAATCGTTATGGCATCTCGCGTGAAGCACAAGATGCTTATGCATTAATTTCGCAACAACGCACTGCTGATGCACAAGCTGCAGGTAAATTTGATGACGAAATTGTGCCTGTTACGTGTACAAAATTGGTGATGGATAAAGCCAGCAGTGATATCACTAAAGAACAAGTGACCTTAACTCAAGATGAAGGTAATCGTCCTTCAACCAATATTGAAGGCTTAGCGGGTTTAAAAGCGGTGAAAGATAACGGTTCAATTACTGGCGGTAACGCATCGCAACTGTCTGACGGTGCTGCAGCTGTTGTGCTAATGGAACGAAAACTCGCTGAGCAACGCGGTCTTAAGCCGTTAGGTGTTTACCGAGGCATGGTGGTTGTAGGTTGTGAACCAGATGAAATGGGCATAGGTCCAATTTTTGCCATTCCTAAGTTGCTTGAACGTCATAGTTTGAATATTGATGACATTGGTTTGTGGGAAATCAATGAAGCCTTTGCGGTTCAGGTCATTTACTGTGCCGAAAAACTCGGGATTCCATATGATCGTTTGAACGTTGACGGCGGCGCAATATCGATTGGTCATCCTTATGGCATGAGCGGTACTCGTATGGTGATGCACGCGTTAATTGAAGGTAAACGTCGTGGTGTTAAATACGTGGTGATCAGCATGTGTATTGGTGGCGGTCAAGGCGCTGCAGGTTTATTTGAAGTGTTGTAAAACAGGGTGTAGGTTAGAGTCTGTTGATCTTTCAAGGTTGGTTTTGCAGCGAGTTGTTGTTTATTTGTACAAAGTAGAGGCTTTGTGGTGCAGTTATTCTACATAAAAAGTCGATAACGCAGTAAAAATGACCAACAAACACTGCCCGAAGGGTTCGGTTAAAAACGTATTACTCTTTGTTGAGCGAATTTTGCTTAGATTGCTAGGCAGCAATCCACTCGCCGCGATTAACACGTTTTTATTTCAAACAATATTCAACCGGAAAAGATCAACAGACTCTAAGGTCTGTAAGAATAAAAATAATAATCACAGCAGCTGAACCAGGCTGCTGACAATATTGTAATAATTGGGGACAGTATTATGGAAAGGATTTGGCTAGAAAAGAGTTATCCGCCTGGGGTTGAATTTGAAATTGATCCAGATAAATACAACTCATTGGCAGATTTGTTTTTTAAATATACCAAGTTATACGCTGCTAATACGGCGTTTATCAACATGGATGTTAGCATTACATATCAGCAGCTTGCTCAGCAAGCGACAGACTTCGCCGCCTATTTACAGCAAGATTTAGGGCTAGTGAAAGGTGATAAGTTTGCCATTATGATCCCCAATACACTGCAATACCCTATCGCATTATTTGGTGCACTTATCGCGGGATTAACCGTGGTGAATGTCAATCCACTGTATACTCCACGTGAATTAGAACATCAATTAAAAGACTCTGGTACCAAGGGCATTCTAATACTAGAAAACTTTGCCCATGTATTGCAGGCAGTCATTGATAAAACCGATGTTAAACATGTTATCACCACTGGTGTGGGTGACCGATTAGGCCTGATTAAAGGCGCATTAGTTAACGGCGCGATTAAGCACGTGAAGAAATTGGTGCCAGCGTTCGATTTACCTAATGCGGTTAAATTTAATGACGTCATGGCAAAAGGCAGCAAACAAACCTTTAAGCCAGTTGATGTTATCGGTTCTGACTTAGCCTTTTTACAATACACTGGCGGCACTACAGGCCCTTCAAAAGGTGCCATGCTGACCCATCGTAATATGGTTGCCAACCTTGAGCAGTCAAATGCGGTTACCAAGAATGTGTACGAAATAGGTAAAGAGCTGATTATTACCGCATTACCGCTTTATCATATCTACGCCTTAACCTCTAATTGCCTAGCCTTCTTGCCATTTGGTGGCACCAATTTATTAATCACCAACCCAAGAGACATGGCCGGCTTTGTAAAAGAACTGGCTAAATATCGCTTTACTGTGATTACCGGCGTGAACACCTTGTTTAACGGGTTGTTAAATACTCCAGGATTTGATCAACTCGATTTTAGTGCATTAAAAATGGGCTTTGGCGGCGGAATGTCAGTGCAACGACCAGTAGCTGAGCATTGGGAGCGAGTCACTAAAAGCCGTTTACTTGAAGGCTATGGTTTAACAGAATGTGCACCTTTAGTGACAATGAGTCCTTATAACCAAAAAAGTTACAATGGCTCGATTGGTTTACCGGCATCATCAACTGATATTCGGTTAGTCGGTGCTGATGGCGAAGACGTTGCATTAGGTGAACCGGGTGAAATGTGGGTAAAAGGCCCGCAAGTGATGAAGGGATATTACAATCGTCAAAAAGCCACCGACGAAGTGTTAATCGACGGTTGGTTAGCCACCGGTGATATCGCCACCATGGACGAAAATGGTTTCTTTAAAATTGTAGACCGTAAAAAAGACATGATTAATGTGTCAGGTTTTAATGTGTTCCCTAACGAAATTGAAGAAGTGATTGTGTCGCACGAAGGGGTATTGGAAGCCGCTGCGGTGGGTATATCTTGCGATATTACTGGCGAGCGCGTCAAAGTGTACATTGTTCGCAAAGACCCAACATTAACCGAACAAGATATATTCGATCACTGCAATACCATGCTCACCAACTATAAACGCCCTAAAATAATTGAGTTTATGAATGAATTGCCTAAAAGCAATGTGGGTAAAGTATTACGTAAAGATCTTCGCAATAAGCCATAAGCATAAATCACAGATAGCAGCTGTCGGCATATCTTGCGACAGCTCAATAATAAGAATCATATGTTAGAAATATATGCCGGTGAAACGGCTTTAAAAACCATACAACAGCAAGGTTTTTCTCCAGAGTTATTCAGTTCTTTCCTGGGTGCCAGCGGTGGGCCTAAATGGTTTACTTTACTGGGGTTAGATAAATATCTTTTTGGGGAGTTTTTTAAAGACAGACAACAACCTCTAAACCTTATTGGATCCAGTGCTGGTGCTTTTCGCGCCGCGTGCTTTGCCCAAACAGATCCTGTCGCGGCGATTGAACGTTTAGCTAAACACTACAGTGAAACAGTGTATTCAGATGACACTAAACCTCAACCTGATGAAATCACAGCTAAAGCAGTTGAATTACTCGATGAATTATTTGGTGATAGCGGTGCAAATGAGATTATCAATAACAAAGTCTTTAAAGCCCATTTTATTGTGGCTAAATGCAAAGGGCTGGTCGCTTCAGAAAATAAACTGCTGCAAGGGGCGGGTTTATTCAATAGTTTTGTCAGAAATACCATCAGTAGACCACTACTTAATAGTCAGTACGAACGCTACATCTTTCAGCATGGTCAAAGTGATTTAGCCATTAACGACCCAGACAATATCGCAACAACCTCTATGGCGTTGAGCCAGCGCAATATTAAAGCAGCGCTGTTAGCATCAGGGTCAATTCCTATTGTGATGCAAGGCATAAAAGACATTGCTGATTGCCCAAAAGGTATGTATCGAGATGGTGGGATTATTGACTATCATTTCGATTTTAATATTCAAAATGAAGGGCTCACATTATATCCGCACTTTAGTTCTACATTAAAACCATGCTGGTTTGATAAAATTCTGTCTCGTAAAGTGCGTTTACAACACTACGATAAAACCGTGCTTTTATGTCCATCGGCTGAATTGGTCGCATCACTGCCTTTTAAGAAAATTCCAGACAGTAGGTATTTTGTCGAAATGAAACCGGCTCAGCGCCTTCAGTATTGGCAGCAAGTGTTTGTTGAAAGTGAAAAGCTAGCTGAACATTTTAAGCATTTTTACGAGCAGCAAAACATTAACAGCATTAAAAACATTGAGCAGTTACTCGCTTAAAGACAGCAAGGTTTTATTTTTGAGTATCAATTAACAACTCGTCATTACTATGTTGACGTTAACTCATTTAAAAAAGGATTTGAACATGACCACATACAAAGCAATTAACTTAATCGCCCGTCCAACCGGTGGCCCAGTAGGTCCTGAATTATTCGAAGTGGTCCAAAAAGAGATGCCAAAAGTGACAGAAGGGCAATTTTTGGTAAAACAAACACACATGTCACTCGATCCAGCAATGTTTGGTTGGATGAGCGCAGACACAGAAAGCTACATCCCACCGGTAGCGTTAGGTGATGTGATGCGCAGTTCTGGCATTGGTGAAATTGTGGAAAGTAATCACCCAAATTTTAAAGTGGGCGACCGTGTAATGGGCATGATGGGTTGGCAAGAATACTTTTTGAGTACTGGCGCAGGCTTAAATAAAGTGACGGCACCGTTACCAGACGAAGCGATATTGTCTGTTTTCGCGTTACCGGGCTTAACAGCAACACAAGGGCTCTATGGCGTTGGTAAGCCACAAAAAGGTGAAACCATTGTGGTTTCTGGCGCGGCAGGTTCTGTGGGTTCAATTGTTGGCCAGTTAGCCAAAGCAGATGGATTAAGAGTGATTGGCGTTGTCGGCAGTGACGAAAAAGCAGATTGGATTGTTAACGAACTTGGTTTTGATGGCGCCGTTAATTACAAAACCGATGATATTGCAGCAAAGCTTGCCGAGTTAACCCCAGATGGTGTTGATGTCTATTTTGAAAATACCGGCGGCCCAATTCAACATCATGTATTTGCCAGAATGAATGCCCATGGACGTATTGTGGTGTGCGGCATGATTGCTGATTATCCGAAAGCGGTACCTGATTTAGGCCCTAATTGGATCCAGGTGATTAAAAAACGTCTTATTATTCAAGGCTTCACCATGCCAGACCATTTCGGTGATGTGCCCGCATTACTTGAAAAGTTAACTCCTTATGTGATGAAAGGGCAAATTAAACACCGCGCCCACGTGTTAAATGGACTTGAGTCTGCAATGACTGACTTGAATCTGTTTTTTAGCGGTAAAAACAAAGGCAAGTTAATCGTTAAATTATAAACGTTATTGCCCAAGGTCTACCACTGAGCAGCCTGTTGAGTGGTACTCCCTTTCCCTTTTTACTCCAAGTCAGGCGATATATATGAGCGACATTCAAACCCATTATAGAAATTGTAATATTTGTGAAGCCATGTGTGGCTTGGAAATCAGTTATCAAGATAAACAAATTTTGTCGATCAAAGGTGATCAACTAGATCCATTCAGCCAAGGGTATAACTGTCCTAAGGCGTTGGCGCTCGAAGATTTCTACACCGATAAAGATCGCTTAAAGACCCCAATCAAACGTACCGACTCTGGTTGGCAAGCCATTAGTTGGGATGATGCATTTAGCGAAATCACCGACAAGTTTAAAAGTATTCAACAGCAACATGGCAAGAATGCTTTAGCAGTGTATTTAGGTAATCCTAATGCGCATAGCTTAGGCAATGCATTGGTGCTTAAACCTTTTATGAAGTCGCTTGGTACCGTGAATCGGTTTAGCTCAGCATCTGCAGATCAATTACCACATCATGTAGCGTCTAACTTTATGTTTGGTGCGGGCATGTTAATTCCAGTTCCCGATATTGATAGAACTGACTTTATGTTGATCATTGGCGCTAATCCAGTGGTGTCAAACGGCAGCATGATGACCGCACCTAATGTGATAGGGCGAATGAAAGCGATTCAAAAGCGTGGCGGTAAAATTGTTGTGGTCGATCCGCGCAAAACCCGCACCGCTAAAATTGCCGACCAACATTTATTCATTCGACCTGAAAAAGATGCCCTGTTATTACTGGCATTAATTCACTGTGTGTTTGCCAATGATAAAGTTAATTTACGTCATTTAGACGATATGGTTGAAGGGTTGGATGAGGTTGCAACGCTTGCCAAGGCCTATTCGCCAGAAGCCATAGCAGAATTTGTCGGTATCGATGCAGTGAGTATTCGCACGCTTGCAGATGACATGACGGCGGCCGAATCTGCGGTGTGTTATAGCCGCATGGGCGCATCGACTCAATCATTTGGTGGCTTATGTTTATGGCTCACCAATGTACTCAATATTATTACTGGCAATTTTGACCGTGCCGGTGGTGCGATGTTTCCGCAACCTGCTTTCGATTTACTACGTAATCACAAACGTGGCCATAAAAGTTCATTTGGTCAGCATCACACACGGGTTCGTAAACTGCCTTTTTTCAACGGGGAATTCCCGGTGGCAACCTTAGCAGAAGAAATTCAAACCGAGGGTGAAGGGCAAATTAAAAGTCTCATCACCGTGGCGGGTAATCCGGTGTTGTCAGCGCCCAGTGGCCATAAACTAGCTGAAGCGTTTGCTGGGCTTGAATACATGGTGTCGGTAGATATCTATTTAAATGAAACCACTAAATACGCAGACATTATTTTACCGGGCACTACAGGGGTCGAAAATTCTCATTTTGATATTTTCTTTAATTCATTCTCGGTTAGGAATACGGTTAAATATTCAGCGCCACTTTTCGAAAAACTGCCAGAACAACGTAGCGATTGGAAAATTCTGAAAGAGATATCTGCCAGAATGCTAAACCTGCCTGCCGATGACCCAATGCAAAACGTTACCCCAGAAATGATATTGGACATGGAACTCAAAAAGGGTCCTTATGGCGAGCAAGGCATCAGCTTACAAGCGTTAATCGACAACCCGCATGGTATTGATCTTGGCCCGTTAATGCCTTGTATCGAACAACGCATTAAAACCGAAAATGGTAAGGTTAATTTATTCCCGCAAGTGTATGTCGATGACTTGCCTCGTTTGAATGCGATGATGACTCTAGTTGCACGTGATAAGGCTTATCCATTTGATTTAATTGGTCGTCGTTTAGTAAAAAGTCATAACACCTGGACACAGAACTCTGAGCGGTTAACTAAGGGTAAAAACCCGTGTACCTTAGAGATTCACCCTGAAGATGCTAAACAGCTTGGGATAACACAGGGTCAAATCGTGTCAGTCAGCTCTGCCGTTGGCCAAATTGAAATCGAAGTCGCTATTACTGATGATATTCAACAAGGTGTAGTCAGTATGCCGCAGGGGTGGGGTCATAATCAGCAAGGCACTAACATGTCGATTGCATCAGCACAGCCTGGCGTGAGCATTAATGATTTAACGGATGCGGCTAGAGTTGATATGCTAACGGGAAATGCAGCATTTAATGGCACTCCAGTGGGCATTAAAGTGGCTTAATGCTTAAAGATTGCTCTAACACGTACATAGAAATGCTTTGCGACGACAAAGTGACATAAATGATAAGGTTGACCATGTTTAAAAGTACAGATAACTACATTGCCTCAAACGAGCTTACTTTAGCGGTAAATGCGGCTATTGCCTTAGAAAAACCGTTATTAATTAAGGGTGAACCTGGCACGGGCAAAACACAATTAGCAGAAGAGCTGGCTCGGTCACTTAATTGTAAACTGTATCAATGGCACATTAAGTCGACCACCAAGGCGCAACAAGGTTTATATGAATATGATGCCGTATCACGCCTACGTGATAGCCAGTTAGGTGATGCTCGCGTTCATGACATTGGCAACTACATCGTTAAAGGTAAACTGTGGCAAGCGTTTGAAGAAGATCAAAGATCGATTTTACTGATTGATGAAATAGATAAAGCGGACATTGAGTTTCCAAACGACTTGCTACAAGAGCTCGATAAAATGGAGTTTTATGTCTATGAAACTCAACAGGTTATCAAGGCTAAACAACGTCCCATTATCATTATCACTTCTAACAACGAAAAAGAGCTGCCTGATGCTTTTTTAAGGCGTTGTTTTTTCCATTACATTAAATTTCCAACCAAAGATGAAATGGAAAAAATCATTGATGTTCATCATCCTAATGTTAAGCAAGACTTATTACAGCAGGCGTTAGAAGTATTTTTTGATTTACGTAACGTCAATGGTATTAAGAAAAAGCCATCTACATCTGAATTAATCGACTGGCTCAAGCTACTGATCTCGGATGATATTTCTCAAGAAACTTTGCTAGATAACAAATCAGACATTATTCCTTTGTTTGGTGCATTGCTTAAAAATGAACAAGACGTTTCATTGATTGAAAAACTTGCTTTTATGAGCCGCAGAAACAGGTAGTTGCATAGTGTTTATTGATTTTTTTCTGACCCTAAAAAAGCATAAGGTGCCTTGTAGCTTACGTGAGCTATTAGATTTGATTGCGTTATTAAAAGCTGGGGTCGTGTTTGCCAATGTCGAAGAGTTTTATAACCTTGCCAAAATTGTCATGGTTAAAGATGAAATCCACTACGACAAATATGACAACGCTTTTGCTGAGTATTTTAAAGGCATAGAAAACATTGATATATTTGATAAAATTCTGCCTGAAGATTGGCTACGAAAGGAGTTTGAAAAACACCTTTCCCAAGAGGAAAAAGACAAGCTTAAATCCTTAGGCGGACTTGAAGCATTAATGAAGGCGTTCTTTTAACGCCTTCATT
>NZ_JACJFI010000690.1 GCF_014164505.1 Shewanella sp. SG41-4
GAAGTAGCATCTGCCACTGAGTAGTTGTTCTGTATGTTTTCATCACCTGCTCCAAATTTATCATTGAGCAGGTATTTTTAGACAATCAGAACATCGATGCTAGGTGTACTTCGCTAGACGCATACTTTGAACAAGGCGCAAGTCCAACCAGCTTCGAGTGCGCTAAAAATTAATCATGAGATAATTTTTCATCTTACTGCTTAACTTTGCCGATTCTTTTCGAATCATATTGAGATGGTGCGCATGAACATACAGAATCATTCGTTAATTCGAATGTCTGTTCTATGTTACAGCGATCGAAAGTTAATGCTGGATTGAAGGTGTTAGACATTGTGAAAACAGAGAGAAGTTTATTTTTTAATTTGTGCTAACCATTCTTTTGGAGACAGGCCTATTTTTTTTCTAAATACTCTTGCCAATGCTGAACCATGTTCATAACCCACTTTATGGGCGACAAAGTTAACTTGTTTATGTTGCTTTAATAGTCCTTGGGCAATGGCAATGCGTAAGTCGGTGAGGTAATCGTTGGGCGCCTGACCTATAGTGTCTTTAAACAGCGTTGCAAACTTGGCTCGTGACATTAAGGCTTTTTCAGCCATAGATTCTATGCTCCATGCCTCATCGGGACGCTGATGTAGCTCCATCATCAACAAAGCCAGTCTCGGATGCGACATTCCTGCAAGCATGCCTTGTTTTACCAAGCCTTCTTTGATTACATGACGTAACACTTGAATTAAAAATATGTCTCCTAGCTTTTTTATCATCATCTGCTTTCCTGCATTATCAGTAAATGCTTCATCGAACAACCATCGCGCAGTCATTCCTAGCGGCTCGTTATGAATAATATCCAGACATAAGAATTTGGGTAACGCATTGGCTAAGGCTGTGCCGCTCCCAGAGTGGAAATCAATATCCACGCAAACGAGTTCGGCCTGATTGGATTCATCGGCAATAATTTGATGCTTAGTTGGGCCTGGTATAAAGATTATAGATGGT
>NZ_JACJFI010000691.1 GCF_014164505.1 Shewanella sp. SG41-4
AACCCATTTGCGGTCGTGCTACCTGATGTTGTGTTGGATGAATATACCGCTAATCAAAAAACAGAAAACTTAGCCGCGATGATAGCGCGTTACAAAGCGACATTTGCCAGCCAGATTATGGTTGCTCCAGTACCTGAATGTGATGTCAATAAATACGGCATAGCCGATTGTAATGGTGTTGAGATAACCCCGGGTGACTCAGCTAAAATCAAGAGGATGGTCGAAAAACCTGCTGTTGGTGAAGCCCCGTCCAATCTAGCGGTTGTTGGCCGCTATGTATTATCTGAAAAGATCTGGCGTTTACTTGCTAAAACACCAGCGGGTGCAGGTGACGAAATTCAGTTAACTGACGCGATTGATATGCTGATTGAACAAGATACCGTTGAAGCCTTTAACATGACCGGTAAGTCTCACGATTGCGGCGACAAACTGGGTTATATGAATGCTTTTGTTGAGTATGGATTGCGCGATGCTAAGTTAGGCGCTGACTTCAAAAAAAGTGTTGAAAAAATTCTGCTTGAACAGTAATTTTTACTGCTAATTTGAAAACCAACTTATATCAAGTTGGTTTTTTGCTTTTTGCCATTAGCCTAGAGAGCTTCGATGCTAAGCGGCTAGAACCTAAAGCTAACATTTATGGCAACTCTTGAATCCCCAATAAAAGCATTTGGGGATGACGAAAGCCTCTGTCATTCCGGTGAAGCTTTTTTTAAGCCGGAATCCAGGTGTTTGTTTTTACGCTTTAAGGTATCAACAAAGCCAAAACCAAGGGCTACAACCGGATCCCCAATACAAGCATTAGGAGATGACGAAAGCCTCTGTCATTCCGGTGAGGCTTTTAAAGCCGGAATCCAGGTGTTTGTTTTACGGTAAGCGGTCAATTAACCCCACATACCAATAAAAATCAGCTTTTGGCATAGTGCTTCTTTACAAAGGAGGTGCTATGAATCAATCGCAAAAACATGACCACTGGACTCAAATACTGACTGAGTTC
>NZ_JACJFI010000692.1 GCF_014164505.1 Shewanella sp. SG41-4
TAACCTGAACTCGGGATAAAAAATTGAACTAATCGCCCTCTTCGTGATCAGATCTTTCGACCAAGAAGGAACCAATCACGCAGAGGGCTTATGAATAATTTAGTGGATATATTTTGTGATGTCGATGATTTTTGTACTGTATTTATCCCACAATGGAGAAAGCAGTGCTTAACAGATGGTACGCGTAAACGCCAACGTCAGAGCAGGATGGATATGAGTGAAATAATGACTATTATCATACTCTTCCATACGTCTCACCATCGTGATTTCAAAAATTATTACACTGGATATCTTGCTCGATTCTTCAAATCAGACTTTCCCAACTTACTCAGCTATACCCGTTTTCTTGAACTAATGCCGACAACAGTCGTGCCACTATGCAGTTATTTTTCCAGCATCAGAAGTCTACCAACGGGGATAGAGTTCGTTGATTCAACCAGCGTAAAGGTCTGCCATAATTTGCGAATTCCTCGACATAAAACCTTATCAGGCCTTGCTCGTCGAGGAAAAGGGACCATGGGGTGGTTCTACGGATTCAAGCTTCACCTCATCGTGAACCATAAAGGCGGTATTGTTGCAGCCAAAATAACAGCTGCCAATATGCATGATACTCAGCCTGTTTCAGGGATGGTGGTGAACGCAATGGATAGGCTGTATGCGGATAAAGGCTATATCAGTAAAGCGTTGGCAAGCGACTTACTTGAGAAAGGCGTAACCTTGGTAAATAATGTTCGCAAGAACATGAAAAAGAAGGCTTTATCACTGTGGGATAGAGCAATGCTTTCAAGAAGATTTATTATAGAAACCATCAATGACCAGCTTAAAAACATCTCACAAATCGAGCATTCGAGACACAGAAGTGTGCATGGTTTTATGTTGAATATGATTGGTGGTTTAATCGCTTATCAACTCAAAGAAAGTAAGCCACAACTCAATATCACAGATGTCGATTTCAATGCGATTTCTGTTATGGCTTAAACCGATCTCAGGTTA
>NZ_JACJFI010000693.1 GCF_014164505.1 Shewanella sp. SG41-4
CTGAAAATTTAGTAAGCTTTTATTCAAAGGTTTATGGTGTAAAGACCGCCGTTTTAAGAATCTTTTCGGTATATGGTAATGGCTTGAAAAAACAAATACTTTGGGATGCGTGTTTGAAAATGCACCAAGGAAATAATAGTTTTTTTGGTACTGGACAAGAAGTACGTGACTTTATAAATATTGACGATTTAGTCGGCACAATTTTTAACTCCATTCAGTTTGCTTCAGATAATGCTCCTGTATTTAACTGTGGCTCAGGAAAGGGAACCAAAATTTCTGAATTGTTGGGTTATGTTCAAGAGCACTTTGATAATTTGCCTAAATTGAAATTTTCAGGAGAAGTAAAAGTTGGCGATCCTATAGGGTACATTGCAGATATAAGTAAATCTCCGATTGAACTAACAATCAAGATTGATGATGGAATTGCTAGTTATGTCAACTGGTTTAAAAAGGAAATTTAATGGCTAACTTTGCTTTTATTTATACTCCATCTGAAGCTTGGATCGGTGGTAAAAATTATTATTTAAGCTTATTTTCAAAGTTACATGATGATCTTGACCCTACTGTTGACACTGTAACCATATTTACTGCTAATACCTTACATATAGAGGATTTAAAGTCCTTTAATAAATTTAGAGTTGTGCAGAGTAGTTTATTGAAATCACATGGTATTTATCGCTTAGCTTTTCGGATTGCTAATAAGCTATTTGGCGAAAATAGTTTGCTTACCTATTTATTTAAGTCACACAAAATAGACTTGTTAAGCCATGCTTACTTACCAAAATGGACAAAAATAAAATCTCTACCATGGATCCCCGATTTCCAACATTGCGTTTTACCTGAATATTTTTCCCCTGAAAAGTTAAGATATAGAAATACAATTTTTAAAAAATACTTAGCCAATGAAAACTTTTTACTTAGTAGCAATTCAGCTCTTAAAGATGCAATAAATTTTTTTGATGTAAAGGGTAAAGCTTGGATTTATAGG
>NZ_JACJFI010000694.1 GCF_014164505.1 Shewanella sp. SG41-4
AAAAATTGAGAGAGGTACTCGTGATGTTGATTTTGGTATAAAAGTAGAAACATGGGAGCAGTTTAATAGCTTGTCAGAAGGATTAATTACGTTAGGTTTTTCTCAAGACTCACAAGTTTCTCATCGTTTTAAGCGAACAGATAAAGATGGCTTACCTTGGGATATTGATATAGTCCCTTTTGGTGATATTTCTGATGAGAAAACTGAAATATCGTGGCCTCCAAATGATGAATTTGTAATGAATGTGATGGGATTTAGAGAAGCTTTTGATAACGCTCTGAGTGTTGAAATCTATGATAATCCTCAAGTTATCATCCCTGTATGCTCCCCAATTGGAATTGGGTTATTAAAGTTGGTAGCTTGGTTTGATAGGGGGGGAGATAAACGAAAAAAAGATGCATCTGATATTCTTTATCTTATTACTACCTATGCAAAAATTCCCGAAGTACAGAATTCAATATATGAGGATGGATATATGGAAGCGAATGATTGGGATGACTTACAAGCTAGTGCTGATAAATTAGGATGTGACATATTCGGAATTGCATCCCCATCAACTAGAGGTTTTATTGTTGAGAACTTAACATCTAAGCAGGATAATTTTCAGGTCTTGTGTCGAGAGATGAAAGGTTCAAGCATGTACTCAATTGAAGAGTGTAGCAAGTACTTAGCACTTTTATTGAAAGGGTTTTAGGCTCTGGAGAATGCTATTACCCGCTACGAGGTTGGATCAGTATGGATCGAACATGACCGACTTTGAGAATGATATAGGTAAAAAAAGCATGGTTTCTCAAGCATTGGCAGGGAAAAAGAACCTGACCCGAGAGCATATTATGAACCTGGCACATCGTTTCGACGTCAGTCCGGTCGTCTTCTTCTAACTGAGCTGTGCCTCACTCTAAGAGCGGTAGTAACACATTCAGGAATCTACAATTGTTGTACGAAAAATGTAACCGATAGCCGACAGTTTGCGGAATTAAAGATTGTT
>NZ_JACJFI010000695.1 GCF_014164505.1 Shewanella sp. SG41-4
GGCACCAATTGAGAAAGCAAATGACTTGGTTAATAAACAAAAGCCCCACTACGTGTTCACTTTGGATGACAGTATTGAAGTGGATGTGGCTACTGTGATTTTAGCGCCTTCGAGTGAGACCTTATTAATTGGCAAAGTCTTAACACTCAAAGAATGCTCAATCGAATTTGAGGCAGGCGTTGATGCCTTAATCGTAAATAAATCGAATGTAGGATTTGAATTTAAATCCGGCCTCTCGGAAATCTCGTACCGTGGCCATCCTCGCGAAGTTGATCTTGCCATCATCGCTCAAGCGGATAAAAAGAAGGATGAATTTGAGCAATTCCTGCTGACAAATGATGATATCAATGTTGTCATTTTTTCTGCTGTTATTGACTGTCAGCAGGCCATTGACCGCTTACCTAATGCGCATGTTTCTCAAGTTTTTGAATATTATAAAAAAATGAAGCAGTTTATTCCTGACTTACATGCAAATAGCTTTAAAGATAAAGTAAAGCGCCTGAGGCACAAGGAGGAAGTGGCAGAATATATTCAACTGTTTGAAGAACGAGAACTATTGATAGATATCTTAACTCCTGATTGTTTAATCACCTTGATTGATATTGCTATTAAGCAATCTGATGTCATGGATGGATTGTTTATTACTCAAGCATTAACAGATTTAGCAAAACCCTACGCTTCTTTAAAAAACAAAACCGCAGTGGATTTACTGACCCTGAGCAATTTTGAACTTCTAAAGCTTAACGTACCTCTCTATAAGCTCTTAAATGAATTAAGCGATCAAATTGATGTGCTTTACAAGATGCTTTCCGCATCTGTCTTCAATAATTCTACGCTTGGAGGGCTTAGAGAAAAGACCTCTGATGCTCTGGCGCATTTCAACGCCAAATATGCTGACCCGCAGCAAATCAATAAACGAGTTGTGGTGATTGACACCAATTGCCTCATGCACAATTTGAATTTGCTTGACAGGGTAAAACCCTC
>NZ_JACJFI010000696.1 GCF_014164505.1 Shewanella sp. SG41-4
AAAGTAATCCAGTGACTCTAATCCTGTATTAACAACAAACAAGCCATCCTTTTCAGGAAGAACATAATGCAAATCATTGAACAAAGGGTCATCAATAACCTGTGTTAATTCAAAATCAGGTAAGGAGTATGCTAAAACTTGATTCGAGCTACATAACCAAAGATGATTGTTATAAATGCTACCACCAGCAAAGCCTTTGTTTTTAACTCGTAAACTAGGCGTAGGTGGTTCGGTTATAATTGAAACTTCAAATCGTAATGAAATCTTTTTGCTTTTGCTTCTGAGTAAAAACACTTTTCCAATATACCCCTCTGAGGAGCCATCGAAAAAGCCGCCAGTAACAATAAATACTTCTTTCATGGGTCTACAGCTCAATTCTTATCGTTATCTTCTAGGATTTAAGGTGATTCATGCAATCAGTTAAGCCTGACATTAAATTCCATTTAGGCTGCCAACCTAATTGCTTCATACGCATAGATTTTATAGAACTACTCCAAATTTGACCCGCTCTGTCATTAACATATTTAACTTTAGGGTGCTTGCCTGTGACCTTAGAAATGATTTTAACTAAATCATTAACTGAGTAAGCTGTATCATCAGAAATATTTATTATTTTAGGTGTATTTACGCTTTCTAATACAATACGAATTCCTGAAGCAATATCATCTACATGTGTATAGCATCGAGTTTGTTTTCCATCACCATGAATTTCTATCTCTTGCCCTAATAGAATCTTGCGTAAAAAAATGGAGGTGGCTAGAGAAGGACGCATGTTAGGTCCATAAAATGTTGCTAGCCTTAGGAGGCTGTATTCTCCACCAACATTCTCAATCACTTTTTCGCCTTGCAATTTAGTTTCTGCATATAATTCTGTGGGAGAAACAGGACTATCTTCATCAGATATTTCTTGGTTATTGTTTCCATAAGCACAGCATGTTGATGCATAAAGTAACCGTGTCTTTGTTTTAAGGCACGCAAGTGCAA
>NZ_JACJFI010000697.1 GCF_014164505.1 Shewanella sp. SG41-4
GCGTCGATTTATCGACAGCAACAAAATGTTGAAAAAGAGTATCTGTTAACTCGAGCAAATTTATTAATGAGTGACAACCATGCCGATGAAGAAAAGTTATTGGCTATTATTAATGGTGATAAAACATTAGCTGCAGTACTCGACAAGCAAGCACTGGAATTAATCTCCGCGGTAATGAGCAAACAATTTGCAAAAAGTAACAGTGAGATGTTACTACAATAGAAATAAATGCCCCTTTAACAAGCCCATATTAGCTAACGCACAGTAGTGTTCAACTTACAAAACTGTGCTTAATTTATATTCAAAATGTGCTTAATGTAAAAAAAATACAAAATTATTGGCTTAATTCGGCATATTTGGGTGATTTAACTTGATTATTACGGCCAATTTGGTAATTTTACAACCAGGCGATTTACATGCCACCAAATTATTTTAACTTGAGGGATATGAGATGACTATCCGTGTAGCAATTAACGGCTATGGCCGTATCGGTAGAAATGTTTTACGTGCACTTTACGAAAGCGAAAAAAATTACCCAATCGAAATCGTTGCATTAAACGATTTAGGTGACGCGTCAATTAACGCCCACTTAACTAAGTACGATACTGTACATGGTCGTTTCAACGCAAAAGTTGATCACGACGATGAAGCTATCTATGTTAATGGCGACAAGATCTTAACTTTCCAAGAACGTGACCCATCAAAGTTACCTTGGGCAGAGTTGAAAATTGATATCGTTTTCGAATGTACCGGTATTTTCACTTCTAAAGAATCTGTGCAACCGCACCTTATCGCTGGTGCGAAGAAAGTACTTATTTCTGCACCAGGTAAGAATGTTGATGCCACTGTTGTTTACGGCGTAAACAATGAAGTGTTAACCACTGACATGACAGTGGTTTCAAACGCATCTTGTACCACTAACTGTTTAGCGCCAATTGCTAAGCCGTTAAATGATGAGCTTGGTATTGAATCTGGTTTAATG
>NZ_JACJFI010000698.1 GCF_014164505.1 Shewanella sp. SG41-4
ATTCCTCACGGCCTTTATGCAAAGCCTTAGCAATGGATTGTACATTGTTAATCTCTCGCCTAATCGTTTCCGCCTGATCATCAAGTTCTTGGCCTAGTGCTTCGCAACTTTCAGCAGAATTCATATCAAAGCGAGGCAATAGGTGATGAATAAGGTCATTTCGATCACAGACTAATTGAGCAAGAGTTTTTTTTTGGCTTTTATAATAATCTTCATCACACTCAATTCTGAAACTGAATGATATATATGCTTCATCTAAATCTTCTGGTTCAGATGATTGTGCATTTGAGTCAGGATTTGAGTTTTCAACATATTGCCCAACCAGGGTCCCCAAAGTTTGCTTATGAACTTTGTTTTCTTGGTCTTGTTTTAGTGTTTTGATCTCACTTGAAAAGCCAGCTAAGTTACCATTAGCAACAACAAACTTAAGCAGCCTTTCAAGTTGTTGAAACAGAACAACGTTCCTTCCGACTTTTCTTAAAACATCATCTACAAATTTTTCGTTTTTCAATCGAGAAGCTACTCCATCGCCGTGATCTTTTTAATATAACCAATTTTGAAATGCATATTATTGTATAAAAAGCTTTTGGGGGATATCTAGTGAAAATGCAGCATAATATCTTCACCATTACTAAATACAGCAATACCAATCACATTAGACAGATCCACTTTTTCACTAAAGTGCTTAATGAACTTACTAGTAAAGACTACGCAATGGGCGATTAAGGTAGTTATAGCGGTAATAGGATGAGCATTAGTGTTGTTAGTCGTTGTTGTATCAGGAGCACTTTTCATTAATTGATCCATATACTGTTTTAATTTCTCATAATGAGTAACTTGCTCTTTAAGAGGCTTTTGGCTGATCTTATCTTTATCACCAATTAAAGCTCTGAGAGTCTCCATTAAAAACTTTTCTGAAAATAGCTCTTCAAAATCTAGAGAATTACGCACTTGAACAACATCAGGTAATTTCCAGTCA
>NZ_JACJFI010000699.1 GCF_014164505.1 Shewanella sp. SG41-4
CACCACACCAAACCTGGTTTATGACGTCAACGTTAAACTGTCGCTTTAACAAGTTAGGCGCGATTGTAGGCTCATCATTCACTATCTTGTAGCGATGTTTTCTGGGTTGGCTACTGATAAGTCCTGCATCTCTCATTAAACTGGCAGCCTTATAACGGCCAACATTTTCACCTAATTGATTGAGCTGGCCTGCTATCGTTCTCGCGCCAGCAGAGCCTCGGCTATCACGGTGGATTGCAATTGCTTGCTGGCGTAATTTCTCACGTTCAGGCTTCACTAATCCACGATGTTTGAGATGATAATGGTAGCTACTACGCGGTATTTCAAACAAATGACAAAGCTGTTTGACGATGTTCTGCTCTCTCGATAACAATTCAATTAATGCTATCGTTTGATGTTGTCTTGCATTAAGAGAGCGGTAGCCTTTTTTAAGATATCTTTCTCCCATTCAATTTTCTTAATTTGAGCTTCAAGCTCTTGAATTCGTTTTTGTTCGGGAGTGATGGCATTAGCTGATGGAGTAATACCTTCAAATTCTTGTCTTAGCTGGGTTACCCAACGTCTAATCGCTGTCGGGCCTACGCCGGTTGCATCACAAGCTTCTCGGATGGTGTAGCCTTGTTTAATCACAAGGTTAGCGGTATCTATTCTAAATTCTGTTGAGTAAGTTGGTTGAGTCTTCATTACTTTTTACACCGTTTTATCTTAAGGGGATTTTACCTCAATCGGTGTACAGTTTCATTAAGCCACAATAATCCTACTCTTTTATCCCCGAAGGGGACGCAGGGGCATATCGGCAACACTATTGCCATGACCTAATACCATTGATAGATGTTGACCACAAATTATAAACGTAAAAAAGCCCGTTACGTTAGTAACGGGCTTATCACTACTCTTTCGAGTAAATTAGGCGCCTGGAAATGACCTACTCTCGCATGGGGAGACCCCACACTACCATCGGCGATACTGTGTTTCA
>NZ_JACJFI010000069.1 GCF_014164505.1 Shewanella sp. SG41-4
TGGTATCCCTAATGATATGTTCACAGTGTTATTTGCACTGTCTCGTACTGTTGGTTGGATTTCACATTGGAAAGAAATGTTAGATCAACCAGGCCACAAAATTAGCCGTCCACGTCAGTTATACACTGGCGAGTCTGCTCGTGAATTTGTGAGTGTTGATAAACGTTAAATTGTTGTTTATCAATTAATAAAAAAGCGCCGAAAGGCGCTTTTTTATTTCTGTTTTTAATCACAACTCAGGACAGAAACTAAAGATTACAATACTAGTTGGTTTGAAACTAACTGATTTAACCGCGTAACTGTTTTAATCATTTTTGATCATCCCCCCCTAAAAATAGCTTATTTCAAAAATAGTGTTTTCTCGGACGATTGATACAGGTTTTTTCAGCATTAAATCAACCGAGAAAGTATTCTTTCTATTTAATCATTGTTTTCTCAATTGAATTAGCATTAGATGTAAGCAGGTTGTATTTGAAGGAAGAAATGACTGAATGAAAAATATTATTTGCGACATTGATGGTGTGTTACTCCATGACAACAAACTAATCCCAGGAAGCGACAAATTTATTCACCGCGTACTTGAACAAGGCAATCCGCTGGTTATCCTCACTAATTATCCCGTTCAAACTGGTAAAGACTTACAAAATCGACTTGGTGCAGCAGGGATTAATGTGCCTGAAACCTGTTTTTATACTTCGGCCATGGCCACTGCTGACTTTTTGAAGCACCAACCTGGCACCAAGGCTTATGTCATCGGTGAAGGTGCGTTGACTCATGAGCTCTACAATGCGGGCTTCACCATAACAGATATTAACCCAGACTTTGTCATTGTGGGTGAAACTCGTTCTTACAACTGGGACATGATCCATAAAGCGTCTCGTTTTGTGGCTGGCGGTGCACGCTTTATTGCCACCAACCCAGACACCCACGGCCCAGCTTTTAGCCCAGCATGTGGCGCATTATGTGCTGCCATTGAGCGCATCACCGGTAAAATGCCATTTTATGTGGGTAAACCCAGCTCGTGGATTATCCGCTCTGCGTTAAATCATATTCAGGGGCATTCTGATAACACTGTGATTATTGGCGATAACATGCGTACTGATATTCTGGCAGGCTTTCAAGCAGGTCTGGAAACCATTCTGGTCACCACTGGAGTGAGCCAAATGAGTGATATAGACAAAGAACCTTTCAGACCGAATCATGTGTTTGCATGTGCCGGTGATATCGACGTCGTTTAATCAGCAACCTTGATACATAGATAGTGTCGATACAATAGCGGTGTAAAATAGCTAATCTCGTTGGTGCACTATTGATTCACGTCAACAAGATCAACTGGTTAATCAGCTGAATATCTAATACACAATTTACATTAGGTAACACAATTCCAAGCCAGTGATCTTGTTTTCAAGCACTGGCTTGCTTCATTATGCTTGTCTGAAATAAAAACGAATAACAATAACAGGACATAGCATGAAACGATTGTTTCCTTTTTGCGCCATTGCTTTACTGTCAGCATGTAACGGCGATGATGCGAACCACACTTCAAGCGACGATGTTATTCCGCTTAAAGTGACTGCGGTAACCTTTGATGAACAACGCTTTAGAACCGATATCAAAACATTATCGTCAGATAAATTTGAAGGTCGTGCGCCAACAACCCAAGGTGAAAAACTCACCCTAGCGTATTTGTCTGCTGCCTTCACCCAAATGGGGCTTAAAGGCGCTTATAAAGGGAGTTTTTTACAACCAGTTCCAATGGTGAGTTACACCGCAAGCGAACAACAACAAGTTACTTTAGCTGGCATGGATTTGCAGTATCGCCAAGATATCGTGTTAGGCAGCCGTCACGATAGTAGTCAGGTGAGTATTAAAAATGCGCCATTAGTGTTTGTTGGTTACGGTATTAATGCGCCTGAATATGGCTGGAATGATTACCAAGATCTCAACATGAAAGGCAAAATTGCCATCATTTTAGTTAACGATCCAGGCTTTGCACATCCTGAAGGTGCCAAGTTCAATGGTAAAGCGATGACTTACTATGGCCGTTGGAGTTATAAATTTGAAGAAGCCAGTCGCCAAGGCGCGTTAGGCGCAATTATCATTCATGATACTGAGCCAGCTTCTTACCCTTGGTCGGTAGTTGAAAACAGCTGGACCGGTGCTCAACAAGATTTAGTTCAAAGCAAAGCAGAACAAGATCAGCGTGTCCGAGTTGAAGGTTGGTTAACTTTAGACAGTGCTACAGCCTTGTTCGATAAAGCGGGCCTGTCATTAACGTCATTAATGGATCGCGCCGCCACCAATTCACTCAATGTCGATTTAGCCCAAACAGCTAGCATTGAATTTGCTAATAAAGCCGAATATGCCGACAGCTATAATGTGGTTGCGACGTTAGCTGGCAGTAAACAAGCAAATGAGCAGATTTTATTCACCGCCCATTGGGATCATATCGGTACAGATGAAACCAAAGACGGTGACCAAATTTATAATGGCGCATTAGATAATGCCACAGGTACAGCCGGTATTTTAGAAATTGCCCGCCAATTTGCCCAGCAAGCTAAACAAGGTCATGGCTTAGCCCGTTCATTAACCTTTATTGCCACTACTGGTGAAGAACAAGGCTTATTAGGCTCACGTTATTATGCCGCTAACCCAATTTATCCAATTGATAAAACCGTGGCAGTATTTAACCTCGACAGCACCAATATTTATGGCAAAACCAAAGATTACACTATTGTCGGTAAAGGCCAATCTGAGTTGGAAAACTATTTAGACCGCGCCGTGGCTAAACAAAATCGAACCAGCAAAGGCGAGCTAAACCCTGCATCAGGCGGTTTTTTTCGTTCGGATCACTTCAGCTTTGCTAAATTAGGCGTGCCAGCAGTATTTGCCGGTGGTGGTAACGAACCACTTGATGAAGCTACCGCACAATACAAAACGGCAATGTTGGTCAAAATGAAGGGCTGTTACCATAACGTTTGCGATCATTATCGTCCTGAATGGGATTTATCCGGTTCATTAGAAGATTTAGGCGTGTATTACCAAGCTGCGGCAGAGTTAGGTAATAACCAAGATTGGCCAGGATACTTTACCGGTTCTGAATTCAATCAATTACGTCCTGCAGATTAATACCGCACCACCCTATTCCTTCCCCCCAAGCAAGGATTGGCACATCATGTATTTGATGGGCTTTTTTATTGGTATTTAACTATTAGTATCAGTGCTATTAGTATCTGGCCATTAATCTTTGTTTCATGAGTATCTAATAAGCCTCTAGATAAACGTGACTTACACTTTACTAAATTCATTTAGCGCTTCGATGGCTAAAGCGGCCTTTTCTGTTTGCACAAAAATATGGTCATGATAATAAGCGGCAATCACATTAGCGCTTATGCCTTTTTCGGTGAGCTTATTGGCTACGGCGGCCGTTAAACCAACGGCATCAAGACTAGAATGCACCGTTAAGGTAATGCCTTTAAATACTGATTCAAAAGACAAGCTGCCCTCTATAGCTGCCGTTTTGGTTAATACTAACGTCAACCCTTCTGATTCGCAAAAGGTCGCAAGTGGCGATAAGCTTTGATAATCACCATATTGGCCGCCTGGCACTGAGCAAAAAACGTATTCGTCATCTAGTAATACCGGTGACATCGATGCGAGTAGTGCCGTTAAATTTGTTTCACCTACCATACTTTTTCCTTAAATATGTTTCCGTTATAAAGCTATTTTATTAATTACGATCTTCTGTTGCAGTAAAAGTGGCAGCCTTAATAAAATGTGGCTTAACTTAAATGCAGCTTTGCTGCCTGCCACACATAAGTGACCAATATAAGTGACTAACAGAAGTGATCAACATAACCCTATCCAGTCTTAATACACTTAACAAGTAGGCATTGATTGGGTGACCTATCTCCGAGTGAATTGAAGCCCCATTATCGCGCATCAACATGCCACGTAAGCGCTATTATGACTAGGTTAACGCCGTAAAATGACCATTAAACCCCATATTTGTTCAAATAAACATCAAGCGCACAGCATTAGTGCAATTATAGATTTTAGTGGTATTTGATTATGAAATCTTAAAAAAAATAGCCATAATTGCAATAAAAATAAAGATACACCAACAAAATAGCCATTTAAATACGTATTATACAAACAAAAAGATATTTAAAAGAGATAAAATCATTAAAATAGCCATATTTCTGATGTTATCTCAAAAAACAAGCTTGGCAGTTAACCAAAATGCTGGCAAAGTAGGAACCAGATAAAGATTAGCCAACGCTGCTGGAGCCGTATTATGTGTTCAATATTTTCAATTTTAGACATCAAAACTGATGCAAGCAAACTTCGCCAAGTGGCGTTAGAAATGTCAAAACTGCTGCGTCACCGCGGCCCAGATTGGTCTGGCATATATGCTGATGACAAAGCAATTTTAGCTCATGAACGTTTATCGATTGTTGACGTTGACCACGGAGCGCAACCGCTTATCAGCCTTGATGGCAACATAGTGTTAGCCGTAAACGGTGAAATTTATAACCACAAACAATTGAAAGCTCAGCTAGGTGACAAATACCAATATCAAACCAACTCAGATTGCGAAGTGATCTTGTCACTTTACCAAGAATACGGTTGTGACTTTTTAGACAAACTGAACGGTATCTTCGCATTCGTACTGTATGACAAAGCCAAAGGCACTTACTTAATCGGTCGCGACCACATGGGCATTATCCCACTTTATACAGGTCTAGATGCATCTGGTAACTTCTACGTTGCTTCTGAAATGAAAGCATTAATGCCAGTTTGTAAAACGGTTGCTGAGTTTTACCCAGGACAGTATTTATATTCTGCAGACGGTAAACCGACACAGTATTATCACCGTGAATGGCGCGATTTTGATGCCGTTAAAGATAACCCAGCTAGCATTGAAGAATTACGTGAAGCATTAGAAGCTGCGGTAAAACGCCAGTTAATGTCTGATGTTCCTTACGGAGTATTATTGTCTGGTGGCTTAGATTCATCAGTGATTTCTGCCATTACACAAACATATGCAAAACACCGTATTGAAAACGACGGCGAAACCGGCGCATGGTGGCCACAACTGCATTCATTTGCCGTAGGGTTAGCTGAGTCTCCAGATTTAGTCGCAGCGCAAAAAGTGGCTGATGCCATTGGCACAATTCATCACCCTATTGTGTATACCTTCCAAGAAGGCTTAGATGCAATTAAAGAAGTGATTTATCACTTAGAAACGTACGACGTAACCACTATCCGTGCGGCTACGCCAATGTATTTAATGGCACGTAAAATTAAAGCCATGGGCATTAAAATGGTGTTGTCTGGCGAAGGTGCTGACGAACTATTTGGTGGCTACCTATATTTCCACAAAGCGCCAAACGCGCAGGCGTTCCATGAAGAATTAGTCCGTAAGCTTGATAAGCTGCATTTATTTGATTGCTTGCGTGCCAACAAGGCTATGGCAGCATGGGGACTTGAAGCACGTGTGCCTTTCTTAGATAAAGAGTTTATTGACGTAGCAATGCGCATCAACCCTGAAGCGAAGATGTCTAAAGATGGTCGTATCGAGAAGCACATTTTACGTCAAGCGTTTGAGCACAAATTACCAAAAGAAGTGGTATGGCGCCAAAAAGAGCAGTTCAGTGACGGCGTAGGTTACTCGTGGATTGATGGCTTAAAAGCTCATGCGGCAGAAAACGTAGATGACGTGCAATTTGCAAACGCAAAATTCCGTTTTCCATACAACACGCCAGAGTCGAAAGAAGCCTATTTTTACCGCAGCTTCTTTGAAGAGTTTTTCCCATTAGCCAGCGCAGCTGAAACAGTGCCAGGTGGAAAAACAGTAGCGTGCTCAACCCCTGAAGCGCTATTGTGGGATGCAAGTTTACAAGGACTTAACGACCCATCGGGCCGCGCAGTTAAAAACGTTCACGCTAGCGCATATTAGCATTACGTGTCCTGCTCCTAAAATGTAAACGCATTTTAAGAACAGATGGCATTAACAGAAAAGCACACCAATTAATGGTGTGCTTTTTATTGTAAAATAATTACATTCTAAAATCGTTCATATATAACTAGTCATTTTCTGACATTTTTTTATTGAGATGAATAGTGCCAGTTTCTTTTCTCTTTTTGATTTTTATGTTGATAAGTTCCACCGTTAACGAGAATGCCATTGCAAAATAGATGTATCCTTTTGGTACATGGAAATCTAGTCCCTCAGCAACTAAAGTGAATCCGATTAACAATAAAAATGACAATGCGAGCATTTTAATCGTCGGATTTTCTTCAACAAATATACTGATTGGTTTGGCGGCGAACAACATCACAATGACAGATAAAACGATAGCAATAACCATAATCGATATATTATCAACCAAGCCAACAGCAGTAATGACTGAATCTAATGAAAATACAATATCGAGAATCGCGATCTGAATTAACACTGAGTAAAAGCCAACTTGTGCAACACCATGAGTTGATTCAGTCGGAATATCAAAGCTCGTATGAATTTCATGAGTTGATTTGGCTAATAAAAATAAACCGCCAAAAATTAAAATCAAATCACGGCCTGAAATAGCATTATCTAGCAAGGTGAAAATAGGCTCTACGAGTCCCATGATCCAAAATAAACTTAATAGTAGACCTAATCTAGCTACCATCGCTAAACCTATCCCGATAAGTCTTGCTTTATCTCTTTGATGAACAGGTAACTTTCCAACCACAATCGAGATAAAAATAATATTATCGATACCGAGTACAATCTCGAGTGCTATCAGGGTTAAAAGCGCCACCCATGCTTGCGGATCTGCTATCCATTCGAACATATACTACCTCTATAATTGAATTACATTGCCATAGGTTACTCTCGCAGAGAATCTACATTAGTCAAAAATCAACCACAATAGACAACATTCGTTTTGTGAAAATATATACCTTCTAACCATTTATTTTAAATTTGCTATGAATGATTTTAAAAGTTAGTTTTAATAAATAAACTTCATTTATATTGAGATACCATGACAGACATCAGCATTTTCAATCTTGAGATGACCGACAGCAGTCAATTAAAACCTAAGCACGATGCCGACGGCCTAACTGTGGTTGAGGCGAAAATAAAACAATATCAATTCAATCGATTTTTATATCAATTTGTGGGTGCAGCTTGGGAGTGGACAGATAAACTTGCTTTGTCTGATAGCCAATGGCAAGAATATAGCGAAGCGGATAATTTGCATTTGTTCGTTGCATATAAAGATGGTGCACCAGCAGGTTACTTTGAATTACAGCAGCAAGATGACGCGACAGTCGAAATTATGTATTTTGGTTTAGGAGAGCGCTTTATCGGTAAAGGCTTTGGTGGCTATTTACTGACTCAAGCCATTGAACAGGCGTGGTCGCTGCCTAACACCCGCCGAGTTTGGGTGCATACTTGCTCGTTAGATCACCCAAGCGCATTACAAAACTATCAAGCTCGCGGGTTTAGCTTATTTAGAACAGATACCGAACCCAGAACTAACCCAACTGCGGTGTAGCTCAATACGATATTGTAGTAGTCAACAATTATAGATTAACGCCCTACTAGCGTTTTTTACGCGCAATGGCGCGTTGTTGTAACGTTTTCAGCAATGTGCTTTTTTGTTGTTCATCCATATTATGCCAAGCCAAAATTTCATCGAGCGAGCGATAACATCCTAAACAGACATCCCGTTCATCTAAACAACATTGCCTCACACAAGGTGAGGCAATTAGATCGTCGTTATTCTGACCATATCGCATATTCATTACCATTTACGTCAGTAAAATGAAAACGTCTACCACCAGGAAAACTGAATATAGCTTTAGTTATTTTGCCACCAGCCTGAATTATTTTTGCTTCTGAGGCAGCTAAATCTTCGCTATAAAGCACAATTAACGGACTGCCTTTTGCTAAGCTAAATTGACTGTCTGCTTGATAAAAACCACCATCAATTCCGACCTGCAAAAAACAACTGTATTGAGGACCATAGTCTTGAAACTGCCAACCGAAAACCTGAGTAAAAAAGGCTTTGGTTGCGATGAGGTCTTTCACGGGTATTTCTAAATAATTAATACTATGATGTTGACTCATACTCACCTCTGTTACTCAGTTATATGGCTGACAGTGCCACAAAAATAATAAGATTGTAGATTAACGTTATTGCTGCAGCAATGCCGCTACGGCACCAATAATACCGCCGAACACACCACCCCACACAACTAACCAACCCAGATGGGTTTTAATCATGTCTTGAATGATTTGTTTCACTAATTCTGGCGTAAGTTCATTTAAACGCTGTTCCACAATATTGGCCACTTTAGCTTGCATGTCTGCGATGACATCCGGCTTTTCAAGCTCATTAACTAAAATAGCATTAAACTCTTCACTTTGAGCCAGTTCAACTAACGACAGTTTCATTTTTTCAATAAACGGCTCTTTCAGTGGGATCAACGCCTCGGTACCACCAAACATCGCTAACATGCCACCAAACGATGACTTTTCGATAGTCGACACTAATGCATCAAATGATGGCGCTAAATCAATCTTTTCAATCACAGGGGTTAAATCAATACTGCTGGCGCTGCTGGTTGTCAAAAAGCGATCGATATTCTCTTGAGTAAAAAATTGCTGCATCATTAAATGTTTAATGCCCGCTTTAAACTCTTCAAATCGTGATGGAACCACACCGGAACCATATAAACCGGGGACTTTTTCAAACAACATATGGATTGCTAACCAGTTGGTTAATGCACCCGACAACGCAAATAACCCTATTGTCATGACAATTTGTTGTTGTAACACATACCCAACCAGCATGAAGATAGCCGCGATAAGGTTGGTTAATACGCTCTTATTCAATCTCTTTTCCTTAACATCTATGGTGAAAAAATAATAAAAAACCTCAGCTATTTTATCAGAAATAACTGAGGTCTACATAACTCATCGTTCATATCATCACAGGCTTACTTACTATTGATAATGGCAAGTAAATAATGCGGATTAATTTACGCTGAACAACTTAAGGATTCGGCTTCAATAGGCAATTCTGAATTGTGATGGTTAATCAATAATACCCCAGTACTTTGTGCTAATAACTGGGCCTTTTGATACATTTGACTCACAATATCATGCTGCTGATACTGTGGTTTTACAAACACATCTTCCAAATACCACACTGGAGCAAGGCGCAATGAAGAAAACGATGGATATAATTGAATAAAGCCCACCATTTCATCTTCTCTGATAGAAACAAAAATCATCGAATCATTTTCGGCTAAGCGATGCTTCAAAAAATGATGACACGCAGGAAAGTCAGAGGGTTGTTGTAATTGCTGTCGATATTGATCAAATAGCATGCTCAACGGTTCTAAATCGATGCTCGAAGCAAGACGAATTTGCATTTCTCATCCTTGAAAGTAAGGTTAAATACCGCGTATGGATATCGCAAGCATCATATCTATTGAATGATGGTATAAAACCATCTAAATTAAAAATTCATCTTACTATAAGTGTCTAACACATAAAACAAAATTAACTTACAGAAATAGTATAAATATAAAACCCATTAATTACATAAGCTTAAAAAAACCTAACATTAATGAGTTTAAATATAAAAGAAGCAATTTTCCCTAAAAAATAATCATCCATAAAGAACGATTTTTTGGTAAAATAGCCAGATATCACCACTGTTTTCAATCAAGATTAGCCCATATGACCTCATTTTTCGCGCAATTGCGCTCAGCAATGACATCGCGCGCTCGTATTCTAAAGTTAGCACTTTATGGATTAACTGTTTATCTATTGGGTTGTGCTGTTCTTGGTGGCTTAATTCCATATATTGCCAAACAGCAAGTACCAACGATATTAACCGAACAATTAGGCAGAAACGTTACCCTACAAGATATAAGTATTAACCCATTTACGTTAGAACTAACGGTATCGGGTTTTGCGATCAATGAGCTTGATAGCCCGCAAACCTTTGCGTCCTTCGCTACAGCTTATGGCAATATTCAATTATGGCAATCAATCACTTCTTGGGCGATAGTGATTGAAGATATCCGTTTACAACAGCCCACGATTAGCGTTGCGCGTTCTCAAACAGCCAATCAACAAGTTGTATTTAACTTCAGTGATATTATTACCCGCCTAAGCCAAAATACTCAGCCAGCGCCAACCAGTACTGAACCGACTATTATACCGGCGATAAACATTGCTAACATTCAAATCCAACAAGGCGTGTTTACCCTAGACGACAACGTCACAGATACCCACATTAATTATCCCAATATCAATGTGTCATTGGCACAATTCAATAGTTTGAGTAGCGCATTAAACGACAAGCAAGACCAAGTAAATCGTTATAACTTACGCATAGAAGATCAATTCAAAGGCTCGGTCGCACTGCAAGGACAATTTCAATTAGCACCGCTATCGATAGAAGGCGATGTAAAAGTTACTGGAATTGATTTATCGCGTTACTGGTCTTTTGTTGATCAACTGTTTGCGATTAACTTAGCTGAAGGCACACTGAGTCTGAACGGACAGTATGCTGTGACGTTGCAAGATAAGAACCTAACACCTATTAGCCATATCAATGTCACCAAAGCAAAGATAGTGATTGATCGTTTCAAAGCACTACATCAGCAAGATGAAAAAATCGCTATTGATTTACTAGCATTAAATAACATCAACCTAGATAGCCAGAAAAGGCGCGTTAGCATTGGTGAGTTCCATACCGAAAAAGGTAATATTAAGCTCAATATCACTCCAACAGGTGCTGATCTGGTTGCTTTATTGCTGCCTAAAGACACTGAGCTGACAAAAACCTTAGATACCTCAAGTTTATCTTCTACAGCCTCAACGACTACCGAATCTGCTATTACCGAATCAGCTACTACAGACACGACAGATTCAGAGACTGCCGGTTTAGGTAATGCTGATTTAGAGACGGCTAACTCAGATGGTCCAAAAGCTGACAGCATAAATGTGGCTGATACCATTGCTGATAAAGCTATCGAGACAGTGAAACAAGTCACCACTGAGCTCAAAGCAAAAGCAGCTAGCGATGCAACTGAAAAAACAGATACAGATGCAGAGCCACTTTTAGCGCAGCAATCACCACCATCAGCGACACAAGTTGCTACAAAAGAAGCGACGGCTGAGTCAGGCTCACAAATTACTCAACAAAATACAGCAATAGCGGCAGACTCCATCGAGGCTGACTCTCCTTGGTTAGTCACACTAGACAAAATCAGTATCGCGCAGTATCAAGTTAAACTGGGTGAAGGCATTGCCAGTGATAAGATTATTCTTTGGCAAATCGGCCCAATTGACCTCACTACAGGGGTAATAAAATCAGATCTATCCAGTCCGATTGATTATCAATTTTCGGCTGAAATCAATCAACAAAGCTTATTAACATCAACAGGGCAAGTTGATGCATTAGCGCAAACCGTGAATGCTGAAATCGACTTTAGTAATATGTTGTTATCACGTTTACAACCTTATATTGCTCCTTACATCAATATCACTATTGAAGATGGCATGTTTTCCACTAAGGGCATTTTGCATGCAGACGCTAAAGACACGTTAACCTACTCTGGCAGCGCAAACATCAGCCAATTACACATTAACGATAACGTGTTAAAGCAACCTTTGCTGACATGGCAAACTATGGACATCAACCAGTTATCGTTTGATCGCCAACAAGCTAACATTGATATTGATGAAATAAACGTTGATAAGCTGTTTAGTCGCCTGATTATCTTACCTGATCGCAGCACCAATATTAGCGAGTTAATCAACACTCCTGCTGATATAAAACAAACCACTGCTAGTGTTGAGACAGATAAAGCTGCTGTTAGTCCAAGTAAAGCTGACCAAGCGACCTTATCGGCAGGTAATGAGCACCCCGTCGATGCTCCGCAAATGAAGCTCAACATTAATAAGATTGGCTTTACAGACAGCTCGGCCTTCTTTGCTGATAATTCGTTGACGCCCAATTTTGCTTCGGGCATTGAAATGCTTAATGGTCAGATCACCAACTTATCATCAAACCCAGAAACCACCGCATCAGTGGATTTAGCCGGCAAAATAGACAAATACGCTCCGGTGACATTAAAAGGTGATGTTAACCCGTTATTAGCACAGCCTTACCTTGACCTTAACTTGAACTTTGACAAAGTAGAGCTCACCTCGGTTAATCCATATTCTGGCACTTATGCTGGTTATTATATTGATAAAGGCCAACTGTCATTGGACCTAACCTACCAGCTCAAAAACAATGAATTAGTTGGCAGTAATCATGTAGTGATTGATCAACTCGAGCTAGGTAAACGCAGTAACAGTAGTTTAGCAACCAGCCTACCTGTTACATTAGCGATAGCATTATTGCAAGACCGACATGGCGTAATTGATTTAGGCGTTGATGTGTCTGGAGACATTGATTCTCCTAGCTTTAGTTTTGGTAGCATCATCATTAATGCATTAGGCAATATCATAACCAAAGCGGTTACCTCACCATTTTCATTCTTAGCTGGCCTTGTGGACAGTGATGAACAAATAGATAAAATCAGTTTTGAGTATGGGCGTAGCAACATCTCACTTAAACAAAAAAGTACTTTAGACAAACTGGCTAAAGCGTTAATAGACAGGCCGCTGCTTAATCTGAATATTAAAGGCAGTGTTGACTTAATTAACGATAAACAAGCATTAGCTGAAAGCAAACTGCATAAACAACTGGCTAACACTGCGGGGATAAAGTTCAAAGATTTCCCAAAGAGTATATCAGCCAGTACATACCCTGCTACGGGGCCATTAGCAGATGCATTGTATCAATTGGTTGAGCAAGAGTTATCGCAGGACCCATTAGACATAAAACAAAAGTTACAGCAGAAAAAACCAGAACTGACTGAAGCAGAGCTCATTACGCGCTGGCACATTGGCTTGTACAATATGCTTAAAAATCATCAACAGTTTACTGCAGATGAATTTGGCCTTTTAGCTCAAAAGCGTGCTAAGGCGGTTAAAGCCTATCTAATTGCTCAAACAGAGATTGATCCAGGAAAAATATTTGTGCTTGAAAGCCGTATCAACACCGCAGAAGATGCCGCTGAAGCATTGCTTGAGTTACAAGTAAAATAACCTGTCTGTGGCTGTTAACCGCTATCGACATCGGGTAGACTGCGCATACATTGCAAACGAGTAATAACAAGCGTTTGCAATCATGACGTATCATTAATATTGTTAAGATTGAGGTTATCTATGTTTATCGTTCGCTGGATTTTAGGTCGAATTATTTTGTTGTTAAATTTTGTGTTTGCTCCTAAAAAGCGCCAACGTCCGCAAGATCAACAAGCTATTGTCGATCAACAAACTCAATCATTGGCATTGTATCAATACGCCGCCTGCCCTTTTTGTGTCAAAGTTCGTCGTGATATTCGTCGCCAAAATTTAACCATTAACTTAGTCGACGCCAAACAAGATGACAACAAAAGCGTATTAGTAAGCCAAGGTGGCAAGCTACAAAAGCCTTGTTTGCGTATTGAGCAAGACGGCAACACCCAATGGTTATATGAATCAAAAGCCATTACCAGCTACCTCAACGAACGTTTCGCATAAAGCACTGGTTATGTCATGTCGCCACTGTTTCTTTCAACACTGTGGCTAACATATTGCTGCATAAATATTTTTAAATCGGCCGATGCTTGTATCAATAAAGGTCATGGCAATATTTTGCAGCATTTATTCACGTTTCATTTAACATCAAAACGAATGAGGTTATGAGTGTCAAAAATCATCTTAATCATCTGCAGTCTCATACTGCTTAGCGCCTGTAGCGCAAGCGAACCTGATCCTATGGACTTTGCGGGGCAGTTTCGCGATGCATTCAGTACTCAAATTAAAGGCAATGGGATTAAATTATTTGTCTATAAAGCCAAATTAGCAACTGCCCTTGATCGCAGCATTCCTGGTGATGCCCCACATGAAAGAAGAATTCGCAGTAAACAAGATGCCCAGAGTTATCAAATTGAACAACGTAACGCTGAGAACCGCCTAGAATTATGGCATCAACAAATTGATCTGGGCCTTAGAAAAACCATCGAAATGAATGGTTATTGTAAAGCCGGTTTTATTGAATTAAGTCGTTATGTTGAAACTGAACGCGGTGAAATTCGTGGCGAATGTAATGACGGTGCTACCGCTGAAGATATCAAAAAATTCGGGGTTTAATTGTTAAGCCAGCGATACGTTAACTGAGATAAAAGATTAGTTAACCTGAATTTGGGATAAAAGAAGAGAATATGATTATAAAGATCATAAGCTTAGAAGTTAACCACTATCAAACTTGTCATTTGTTTTACTAAGAAGGCGAATTGACGCGTCAATAACGGGTCTATTTCAAGTTCATTCAACGCAGTTAGCAAGGCAAAAGACTGTTTGAGAGGCGTTTGTTATCCTGAGTTCAGGTTAATTATTGTCACTGATGGATAAAACACTATATCCAGCTAAGCAATTGAGCTAAAATTAGCATCCAAATTTTCTCGTGATGTTGCCGTTGGCTCCAAGACCAGTGTCATCACGCTCCGATAAACTGTTTATCGTCTAGAATGGTATCAATAGTTTGTCGTTTACAAAGTAAGAAATCAGATGAATAGAAAGCAAGAGATGATCAAAAAATTGGCCAAACGTGCCAAGGCTCGCAAAAATAAAGTTGTGCCATCTAACCCGAGTACTAAAACGGTTGAGCGTTATATTTCTAAAGCTGATCGCGAAAAAATCGCCTTAGCGGAAGCGGCAGAACAAGCGACGACAGCAACAACCGCTGACAACGCAGAAACGAAAGCGACACCAAAAGCAGACAAAGAATAGCTGTAACCTAGCGACTGCTTGTTACACATACCAAAAAGCCCCTATTATGCTTGGCAATTGCCAATCTAATAGGGGCTTTTTAGTGGGTAAAACAAACCCTGTTTAGGGTTGTTTTTATTAACCTTTATGACTTTCGCTTTGTTGACCTAGCTGTTTACATAATGGGTCTTCATCAAGTTGAGCCATCTGAGTTCGACCTGGCATAGGTGATGGTGCTGCAACCATATCAATATTGATCGCATCCTCTTCCAATAGTTGCTTATTGGCACCTGCTGACACTAAACATTGCTGGCTGATTTTATCCACTAATCGATATGCACATAGAATACCTATCACACCAAATATAATGGCCCCGATCACCTGACCAATTAACACCCCAAATACACCACCCCACTGCGCGCCAAAGTACACAAATGGAATGGTACCAATGGTTGCTTTACCGACATTGAAAAAGGTCGAGTATTTGGCCTTACCTAAATTATTAAATGAAGCGTTGGCAATAAACAAAATGCCCGAAAAAATAAAGAACACCGCGATGTACTGACAGAAAAACAAAATAAGCTCTGCCGCATCGCCTTTCATATCAAAACTACTAATAATCACATTTCGTAATAGATACAGTACAAGTGACATCACCAGCACATAAGCTACACAAAATTGAATCGCTTTGGTCAAACTCAATCGAACGCGCTCAATTTCATTGGCACCAAAATTTTGCCCAACTATCGGCCCTACAGCACCCGATAGTGCAAAAATCATCCCGAATGATACTGGGATCAAACGTCCTAGCACCGCCCAACCAGCAACATAACTGTCACCAAAATCAGCAATAGCACGGGTTACCACCGCATTACCAATCGGGGTTGCAACATTGGTGAGCATGGCAGGCGCGGCGATGGCAAAAATAACCCCTAGGTCTTGCTTGAACTCATCAAAAGAGAATCGACCCAACAATTTATGTTTTATCACTACCCCACGGGCAGAAATGACAAACACCGCAATACGAGCAAGAACAGATGCGGCTGCAGCACCTTCAATGCCCATAGATAAACTAAAGATAAAGATAGGATCTAATATGGCATTGACACCGCCACCAGCTAGCGTCGACATCATCGATAGTTTGGCATCACCAACCGCACGTAGTGCGCCGCCAAGCGCCATTGCTAAACAAATAAACGGTAACGATGGCACCAGAATATACAAATAGCTTTCGGCCAATTCCGCTGTGCGACCTGTTGCACCCACTAACGCTAACAGTTCGGGAATAAACGCTATGACAATTGCAGCCACCAGTACACTGGTAATTAAGGTCACTATGGCACTGTTTAAAAACAATCTCTTAGCTAACTTTATGTTTTTCGACCCCACAGCTTTAGACACCAAAGCTCCAAGAGCAATGGATAAACCAATACCTATTGATGTGGTAAAAAATGAAATTGTACTGGCATAACCGGCAGCAGCAGCAAGCTCTATTTCACCGAGCAGGCTTAAAAAGAAAATATCGAGTAAGTCGACCACAAACAGTGCCGAAATACCCACTGCAGCAGTAGAGCTCATCACCAAAATATGGCGTAAAATAGAACCCTCAACAAATTTAGCGGTGGTCATTAGTATCCTTGAGTGTCAATAATAAAAAGCAAACCTCAATCAGCTTTAAGGGCCTTTATCCTAGAGTTTTTCAAGCTCGCTACCACAATGATTACAATACTCAGCATCGTTATCGTGGCCTTTTTTACCACAATTACTGCATTTACGTAAATCACGGGTTCTGACCATTTCATGTGAAATCTCAGCAGTTAAAATACCCGTTGGGATTGCAATAATCGAATAACCAATCAACATAGTGAGTGCAGCAATTCCCTGGCCCAATGGGGTTTGCGGCGTAATATCTCCGTAGCCAACGGTGGTAATAGTCACCACGGTCCAATACATCGACTTAGGAATGGAAGTAAAGCCATTATTAGGCCCTTCGACCACATACATAACCACACTTAACACCATGATAATCAAGCTGACCGAAAAGAAAAATATAAACACTTTACGGCTCGACTGCATCATTGCTTTAATCAATAAGTTGCCATCACTGAGATAGCGCAGCAGCTTTAACACTCTAAATACACGGAATAAACGCAGTACTCTTAGCGCTAATGCCACATTGGCACCAGGGAAAATCAACCCTAAATAACTGGGTAAAATGGACACTAAATCCACTACACCAAAAAAGCTGCGTGCATAGTGTAACCGATTCAGGGAGCAATAGAGCCTTAATATGTACTCAACGGTAAAGAATACCGTAAAGGTCCATTCTGCGATACTAATCTAGTCGCCATACCGCGAGTTAATATGCTCAATGGTATCGATAAAAATCAATATCACACTCAATACAATACACAACATAAGGGTGATATCGAA
>NZ_JACJFI010000006.1 GCF_014164505.1 Shewanella sp. SG41-4
CATAAACCACGCCATCCAGCATGGACTGCGGCAACTTCAGTACCTTGTTGATTACACAATAATATTGGTAAGCAATCGGCTGTCATTACCGTACATACATGTCCAAACTGATTACTGTAACTACCATCGGCTAATGCTACAGCGTTACCCGTCATCAATGTTGTTAAATCTACAACATTAGTACCATGAACTTGCTCAAGCCAGGTTGGCTCGGCAGGTAACGATAATTGCTGAGTTAATATTGCACGATTAGCGAATACATCTTGAGGCTTATCACCGACATGTAGCCCTAAATTTAAACTATCAAACGGGCTAATACTGACACCACCATCACGATTTGTCATCGCGATGGCAACGTTAGCTGGTATTGGCCAATCGTGCTCAAGCATTATAAATACACTATTGGATTAAGCTCTGTATCGACCCGCAGTGCTTTTGTCAGCTCAACCATGTCATCAGGGATCGGCGCATGCCAAGTCATGATTTCACAGGTGAATGGATGAGCAAGTTCTAAACGCACTGCATGTAAAGCCTGGCGCTTAAAGTTTTTGAGTAATTCAAAAAACTCTGGGCTTGCAGATTTAGGTGGACGAGGACGACCACCATAAACAGGATCACCAACTAACTCATGGCCAATATATGCCATATGAACACGAATTTGGTGAGTACGACCTGATTCCAAACGCAAACGTAAACGCGTATGAGCGCGGAACTTTTCAGCTACGCGATAATGAGTCACCGATGGACGACCACCATGGATAACGGCCATTTGAGTTCGTCTTGTTGCATGACGTTCAATAGGTTCATCAACCGTGCCACCCGCTGTCATAGTGCCTAATACAATCGCTTCATACTCGCGAACAATATCACGCGCCTGTAATGCGGCAACCAAATGCGTTTGTGCTTCAACCGTTTTAGCGACAACCATTAGCCCTGTTGTATCTTTGTCTAATCGATGGACAATACCCGCTCTTGGAACATGCTCAATATTAGGGCAATGATGCAATAGTGCATTCATCAATGTGCCGTCGGCATTACCCGCACCGGGATGTACAACTAAACCCGCAGGCTTGTTCACCACTAAAATATGATCGTCTTCATAAACAATGTTAAGGTCAATATTTTGTGCTTTAGCACTCACTTCTTCTTCAAGTGTTGCCTCAACTTCTATCAACTGAGACTCGAAAACCTTTTCCCGTGGCTTGTCGACTGTGATACCGTCAACAGTAATTGCACCAGATAGGATCCATTCCTTGATGCGTGTGCGCGAGTAGTCAGGGAACAAACCAGCTAATGCTTGGTCTAATCTCAGACCGGTTTGTATTGCTGTTATCTCGCTTTTTAGATTAATCTCTTGTGTCATAGGAACCGTACCCCAGTTTAGGGGTCCAAAGTGAATGTGCTATCTGTTACAATCGGATGTTTTCTATTTTACCGTGAAATGGAAAAATTCTTAACAACAACTTAAAAAGAATTGAATTCAAGTATGTATAAAATTGCCAAAAGTGCCGCCCTAGTATTACTTTCACTGGCTATAACAGCCTGTAGTAGCAGTCCAGAAGACGATGATGTTGCCAGTAAAGCATCACCTGATGTCCTGTACTCTCAAGCAAGAACGTCAATGGAATTAGGTAATTACTCTAAAGCCGTTCGTTCACTTGAAGCATTGGACTCTCGTTTTCCATTTGGTCCGCACAAAACTCAAGTTCAATTAGACTTGATTTTTGCGTATTACAAAATGGATGATGCTGCATCAGGAATTGCCAATATTGATCGCTTTTTACGCCTCAATCCAACGCATCCTAATATAGATTACGTCTATTATATGCGTGGTTTAACTAATATGCAGGCAGATAATTACTTATTTCACGATTTAATGAATATTGATCGTACCGATCGTGATCCCAAAAATGCCCAAGATGCATTTAAAGATTTTGATCGATTGATTAAATCGTATCCAAATAGCAAGTATTCTGCTGATGCACAACAACGTATGCAGTTCTTAAAGAACCGTTTGGCTAAATATTCAATTCAAGTTGCAGAATATTATATCAAAATGAACGCATGGAGTGCAGCTGCTGTTCGTGCTCAATCAGTTATGGAGAAGTTCCCAGGAACACCTTCAACTGAACGCGCGTTAGAAATTATGGTTGAGGCATATGGCGAGTTAGGTCAGGAAGAATTACAGCAACACGTTAAAACTGTGATGAAAGTAAACTATCCAACTAATGAGATATTATCTAACTAGTCATTATTTAAGACTTATCGACAGTTAACTAATGTTTCGCATTAAACGCTCCTCGGAGCGTTTTTTTATACCTGGTTTATCAACATTGGCAATTTGAAACGCCATTATTCTATATTTTTTACTTGTTATGGTTACCATACAAGTAAGACGGCACCATAACACTATTTACAGTAGCAACCTTCATAGAAATTAAGTATTTATTAACTATGCCACTTCGGCTGAATAACATTCGATACGCCCAAAATACATCCAAACGAATCGAATTTTGATATAAATATTAAAAACAGGTTGACTCAGTGGGGCAAAATCCTTTAAATTGCGTCCGTCGCCCGAATAGCTCAGTCGGTAGAGCAGAGGATTGAAAATCCTCGTGTCCCTGGTTCGATTCCGGGTTCGGGCACCATATTTACATTGGTGGCGATAGCGACTAATAAAATAAAGTTATTTCGCGATACATGTTTTGCAGGTGTGGTGGAATTGGTAGACACGTCAGCTTCAGGTGCTGATGCTCGTAAGGGCGTGGAGGTTCAAGTCCTCTCACCTGTACCAAATAACTTTATACATTTTAACAAAAAGGCCTCGCTATGCGAGGCCTTTTTGTTTCTGTTACCTGGACATTATGACGAATGTTAAGGTTATACAATACTTAGCGACTCAGATGGCATATAAAATAATCGCCTCACAGCAGCATCACAATCAGTTAATTGGCAATAAAGTTCAGCTGGGCGTTAACGCTAAAATATCGATATCTAGTGACACTCGATCAAACACTTTATTTGCATGTAAGTCAGCCAACTAGCCATAAAATCCGCCACTACATAAAATAGCGATTACATTGGCTCAATATAATCCACCATTAATTGCACAGTTTGATTGCCTCTAAACTCATTCACATCAAGCTTATAGACCACCCGAGCATGTTTAATGGTTGCGTCAGGCCATATGGCTAAATCGATATTAAAAGCAATGCCGTCTAACATTATGCTACCGCATTCAGTCTCAAGTAATAATTTTAAGTGTTTTTCACCAACGATACGCTGTTGGACTACCTTGAATACCCCATCGAACAATGGTTCTTCAAACGACTGCCCCCACGGCCCGGCATTTCGTAATAAAAAGGCAGTATCAAGCGTCATTAACTGGCTCGACAACTCACCATCAGAGAGTAATTCTCCCGTCAGTTGCTCATAATCCAATACTTCTCTTACCGCATCATCGTAAGCTTGTTTAAACTGCTCAAAAACATCTGCTTTTAACGATAACCCCGCCGCCATAGCATGACCACCAAACTTAGTTATCATTCCAGGATAGCGGCCATTAATGCGTTCGAGTAAATCTCGCATATGCAGACCTTTAATCGACCGTGCAGAACCTTTTATGACACCATCACCAGCATCGGCAAAAGCAATAACCGGACGATGATAACGATCCTTAATCCGTGAAGCCAAAATACCAATAACACCTTGATGCCAATCATCCTGAAAAATGGCAATGCCCCACGGTAAGTCTGCTTCATTAAGAGACACTTTCGATAAACTTTTTAATGCCTCTTGCTGCATACCCGTTTCAAGCTCACGGCGCTCTTGGTTTAACCCATCCAATTCGGCTGCCATTCTTCTCGCTAACATGATGTCTTCACACAGTAAGGTTTCAACTCCTAATGCCATTTCATCTAAACGGCCAGCAGCATTTAGCCGAGGCCCGACTGCAAAACCAAAATCAGCGGCAACAATCTTTTCAGGACTCCGTTTCGCCACCTCAAGCAATGCTGTAATGCCAACCCGACAGCGGCCACTTCTAACCCGCTGCAAACCAGCATTGACTAAAATACGGTTATTAGTGTCTAGCGACACAACATCAGCGACAGTACCTAAAGCCACAATATCAAGCAATGTGCCCAGATTAGGCTCAGTGATTTGCTGTTCCTGATACCAATTACGCTGCCTTAATTGCGCACGTAAAGCAGACATCAGATAAAACGCTACCCCAACACCGGCAATAGACTTACTGGCAAACTGACAACCTGGCTGATTTGGATTAACAATAACATCAGCATTGGGCAAAGTACTGCCAGGTAAATGATGATCTGTAACGACAACGGTCATTCCCAGCAACTTTGCTGCTGCCACCCCTTCAATTGACGAGATGCCATTATCAACAGTAATGAGTACATCTGCATTTTTAGTAAAAGCCACCGCTACAATTTCAGGGCTTAAGCCATAACCATAATCAAACCGATTAGGAATAAGGTAATCAACATGCTTAGCCCCCATCATTTTAAGCGCCAGCATACACACACTAGTCGACGTCGCACCATCTGCATCAAAATCCCCAACTATCAGAATTGATTGTTGGGCAGCAATAGCATCCGCAATAATCACGGCGGCTTCTGCAAGCCCTTTCATGGTATCTGGGCGTAATAACTTACTTAGCACTAAATCGCAGTTATCTTCATTGACGCCACGGCGAGCATAGAGCTGTTTTAATAATGGCGGTAAAGTAGCAGGTAAATGACTATCATCAACCTGAGGGCGACGGACTATTTTATGAGACAAAAGGCAACCTTAAACGGGCAATTAGAGAAATGAGCATAACAAAAAGGTGAGCCTAAGCTCACCTTGATTTTACGTTTTTAGCACACGCTTTACGACTTTGATTTATCGGTCTAATTTATAGGTTTGATTCAATCGTACGTAATAAGTCTGCCGGAGCTTGATAACCGGGTACCATCACACCATTTTCTAAAATCAAAGCTGGTGTTCCGTTAACACCAAACGACATACCTAACTTATACTGCGCTGCAATATCAATATCACAACTCGCCGCTTTAACATTGCCACCATTTTTAGCTTCTGTCATCGCTTTTAAAGGATCTTTAGCACACCATACCGCTTGCATCTCGTCTGCATTAGCAGATGGAATGCCCGCACGAGGATAAGCTAAATAACGAATCGTAATACCTAAATCATTATAGCCTTGCATTTGATTATGCAGCTTACGGCAATAACCACAATCTACGTCGGTAAATATTGTGACCACATGCTTTTCGTTTTTGGCTTTGTAAACCAACATCTCATCTTCAAACGGCTTAAGTAACGCTATACGAGGTCCAGCTAAAGCAGCCTCAGTTAAGTTTTTCATGCCTTTATCCATGTCATACAGATTGCCATGAAAAAGCTTTGCGCCATCTTTGGTGACGTAGAGGACTCCGCGGTCTGTTAGTGCTTGATATAAACCATCTATTGGAGATTGCTGAATGAGTATCACGTTGACACCCAAGGTTTCAGTGAGCTTTTGCTTTAACGCTGATTCATTGGATACATCGGTCGCAGATGCCGCGGACACAATAGGGGCAATAATAAGGCTGGCAACAAGGGCTAATGCTTTAGTTAACTTCATAGTAATTCCTATATTACACGGGTTCATAATCAATAGACCCGACTTCGTAAGCAAAACTTACAGATTTAATTTCGCTAACGCAACAAATACTCATTATCTAAAATGTAAGGATTTGAAACCCACACGGATACACAACCCGCTAAGCTAACCGCGTGGATGATGTTGGCTATGTAGTTGCTGTAAGCGTACTTTAGCAACATGTGTATAAATTTGAGTGGTCGATAAATCACTGTGACCGAGTAACAATTGTACCACACGTAAATCAGCGCCATGGTTAAGTAAATGGGTAGCAAAAGCATGGCGTAACGTGTGTGGTGATAAATGACACTGAATTCCCGCTCTAGCAGCATACAATTTAATTCGATGCCAAAAGGTTTGTCTGGTCATCATTTGTCCACGACGAGAGGGAAACAATACATCAGACTGTTTCATATTTAATAACTCAGCACGTGCAAACTTGATGTACTGCTCAACAGCTGTAATGGCCAGTTCACCTAAAGGGACCAAACGCTCTTTGCCTCCTTTACCCATCACCCTCACTAAACCTTGGCGCAAACTAATCTGCTCCATCGTTAAACTTACTAATTCAGTTACCCGTAGCCCTGTGGCATACAAAAGCTCTAACATGGCTTTATCTCGGTGCTCGATCGGATCATCAATATTTGGCTCTGATAACAAATTGTCTATTTGCGCTTCAGACAATGTATCCGGTAATTGGCGAACGAGCTTAGGTGACTTGATTAATGCAGTCGGGTCTTGGCTAATTTTCTGCTTAACCAATAAGTAAGCATAAAAACGCCGTAAACTACTGAGAAGTCTCGCTGTACTACTTTTAGCAAATTGCTTATCAAAACGTTCAGCAAGATAGTCACGCAGTAAGGCCTGGTCAACTTGCAGCAAATCCTTACCTTTAGTCAAAATGTAACGTTCTGCATTTTGTAAATCTGTACGATAAGATACCAAGGTATTATCACTTAGCCCGTTAGTTGACCATAAATCATCAAGAAACTGGTTAATTAAAGGATCGGGTTGATAAACAGGTTTGGCCAAAGCGGTATCCAATAAATAATAAAAAACGACGTTAGATAATCTATCATAACGTCGTTATATTGCTCTGTTAATTATGATCTATTTAACAATTAAGCATCCGCTTTTTGATCCAGATTTTTGGGTATAAACAAACACACAATTGCCGTTAACGCAGTAGGTAGCAACCAAGCCATCCCCTCTGCATGCAGCGGCATAAAGTCAAGGAAGCTCATGTCCATGCCTGCCGTCTGTAGTCCATCAAAAATACCGAAAAACAGTGCAACACTGAGTACTACTCGATGCGAAAAAGCTGGCCTAGGAAAGCGTTCTGTCAAAAAAGTCACCAACACCAATGCTATAGCAACCGGGTAAATAGTCATTAACACTGGAATACTGATACTAATCAATTGCGATAAACCAACGTTAGCCACGGTTGCACATACCACACTTAATAAAATAACCAGCAACTTGTACGATAGTTTTGGCATTAATTCATTGAAGAATTCAGAACAAGCGGTGACTAAACCTACCGCCGTCGTTAAGCAAGCAAGTGTCACAACCGTGGACAGCATTAAGGTGCCAATACTGCCAAAATGATGGGTCACATAGTTTGTTAAAATTTGGCCGCCATTATCTGCCCCAATAGCAAAGTCGCCTGCAGAAGCCCCAAGATAAAACAACGAAACGTACACAAACGCTAAACCACCAGCAGCAATAAATGCTGCACGAACTAAATACTTAGTTTGATCGGCGGCATCGTTAACGCCTTTTTTACGCAATAAATCGATAATGAGCATACCAAACATCAATGATGCCAAGGTATCCATGGTGTTATAACCTTCAATAATTCCTTTAGTTAATGGGTTATTAATATACTCACCTACGGGAAGGTTCACTTCTGCGCCAGGAAGAATAATCACTGAACTGGCTAACCCCACCAATAGTAAAATTAATACTGGTGTCAGTATTTTGCCTACGCTATCGAGTAGTTTCCCTGGGAATAAAGATAAAAACATCACGATGGAGAAAAACACTAAAGTATAAATAAGTTGCGCAATACTAAACTCTTTGCCACCGAGCATCATTAACGCATCAGGATTACTAATAAAGGGTCTTGCGCCAATTTCGAACGCTACCAACGCAGTGCGCGGGGCCGCAAATGCTGGGCCAATGATAATATAAATTGCAATGGCTAATGCTGTCGCAGCAAACGCAGGTAATAACGCCATCACTTTACCGTTAGCTTTAGCAACGGCAATTAAGCCTATCAGTGGCATACCCACTGCGGTAATTAAGAAACCCAACATCGCAAAAGACATATTCTCACCAGCAAGCATGCCAGCAAAAGGTGGGAAAATTAAGTTACCCGCACCTAAAAAAAACGCAAAGGTCATAAACCCCAACCCTAGCGTATCAGTCACACTCATTTTAGTTGTTTGCACTACTAGCCTCGTTTTATTGTTATGTTTTTTAACAAACCTAATTGATTACGCCATAATTAGCTACTGCTGAGCTGAACGAATAATAAATTGTAAAGTTAAAAATACACTTAAAAAATAGTAAACTTTGTTTAGAGAGTAACGAAAATGACTCGTTAGCTCAGCAATCAGCGTTGCATCCCTGTTAAACAGCCTTAATTAGACTATTTACTCGATTTAATGGGTAAAAAAGCGCGCAAACTAATATCAAATATCACCTAAATACTCAAGCATCAGCACGCTAAACCATTAAAAAAAACAATTTAGTTAACATTTATGGCAAAACTTGTGTACATATTCGCCACCGCTATGATTTTTAAGTTAATTTACTATAACAAAAAATCAACTATGCCGGACTGAGGCAATTAATACGCGACAGTAAAAATCAAAGCAGCTATGATCTTATTTGAATAGTCCAGGCAGCCCAAAGAGTAATCAATTATCTATGTCTTTTACGTTTAAGCAATTTCATATCGATGATCAACAATGTGGTATGGCAGTCAGTACTGATGGTGTTTTACTCGGCGCTTGGGCTGAATTATCGCAATCAAACCATATTCTCGATATTGGTGCAGGAAGTGGCTTGTTAAGCCTGATGGCTGCACAGCGAAGTCCACATCACACGAGTATTATTGCAGTAGAAATAGACAATGCAGCAGCAAAGGCCTGCCAATTTAATATTCAGCAAAGCCCTTGGTCAGAGACAGTGCAACTATTTCACGGTGCTATTCAAGACTTTCAACAACTGCACAGTAACAATGATGATCCATTATTCGACCATATTATTTGTAACCCGCCCTACTTTGAGCAGGGCACTCAGGCGAAAAATAGCGCTCGAGCAGATGCAAGACACACCAACACTCTGTCTTTCGCTGAGTTACAAAACGTGATCAGCAAATTACTTGACCCACAGGGCACGGCAAGTGTTATTTTGCCACGGCAAAGTTTAGATAGCTTTACTCAACAACTTAATGCTTATGGCCTATTCGTTGCTAAGCAGCTTGATATCATTAGCATTGAGGGAAAGATAGCTAACAGATCAATATTAGCAATCCAACACACCCCAACAACAACTGAACCACAAACACTCACTAATCCTCCTGTTGAAACTGAGTATCATCAAATGACGATCCGCGATAAACAAGAGCGATACAGCGAAACGATGATAGATTTATGTCGTCCATTCTACTTAAAGCTTTAGCCTGCTCATTAGGTCAGCTATAATACTCAACTATTTTTCAGCGAGACCAGCGCATGCAATTTGAAGATTTCCAGCTCGACCCTAGCTTATTAGAGTCACTCAAGGCCATGGGACACAACACCCCTACCACTATTCAGCAGCAAACTATTCCATTGGCCATGGATCAGCGGGATATTTTAGCGCGTGCGCCAACCGGCACCGGTAAGACGGCCAGTTTCTTACTGCCGGCTTTACAGCACCTTATTGACTTCCCGCGTCGTTTTGAAGGCCAAGCACGTATTTTGGTACTAACGCCCACTCGCGAATTAGCCAGCCAAATTCATCGTTATGCAAGCCATTTAGCCACTGGGCTTGAGCTTAATATCGTCATTATTACTGGTGGTGTGCCATATGGCCCACAAGAAGAAGCACTTGCAGACAATGTTGATTTATTGATCGCCACGCCGGGGCGATTAATGGAATACCTAGATAAAGATAAATTTGACGCGACTGAAGTTGAAATTTTAATTATTGATGAAGCTGACCGTATGCTTGATATGGGTTTCTCATCCGTAGTGCAATCAATTGCTATTGAAGCTCAAGGCCGCAAACAGAACATGCTGTTTTCTGCCACGCTTGAAGGTAATGGAGTTAATCGTTTTGCTCGCGACTTATTAACCGATCCTGTAATGGTCGATGTTGAAGCACCACGCAGTGAAAAAGCTAAAGTCCATCAGTGGGTGCATTTGGCTGACAATCAGGCACATAAATTTGCATTGTTGTGTCATATTCTTCAACAAGAAAATGTTACCCGCACCATTGTGTTTGTTAAAACTCGCGAAATGGTCGCCAGCCTTGAAGGCTTATTGCTAAAAGCTAATATTCCATGTGCATTTATGCGTGGCGATATGGAACAGAAAAAACGCTTCCAAGCTTTAGGCCGTTTTTCTAAAGGTGAAGTTAATGTGCTTTTGGCGACAGATGTTGCTGCTCGAGGAATCGATGTTGACGACATTACTCATGTGATTAACTTTGACATGCCACGTTCTGCTGACGCGTATGTACATCGAATTGGCCGTACTGCTCGCGCTGGCGCAAAAGGAACAGCAATATCACTAGTAGAAGCACACGATATGCGTATTGTGTCTAAAATTGAACGCTACATTGAATTGCCACTGAAACGCCGCGTGATTGAAGAGCTTCGCCCTAAGCATAAAGAAGCCAAGGTCCCAGGTAAGAAAAAAGCCAATGCAAAAGATGCACGAGTAAAATCGAAAAAATATAAGAAAAAGTAACTTTTAGACAAACTTTTTGTTAGCGCCTAAAATACATTGACCAACCAATATTAAAGCGAATTACTCAGTAATTCGCTTTTTTTATCGCTAATGTCTATTTATCATCATTAACTAGCCCTAATACAGCAAAAAGGTGTCAAGATATGTCAGTTTTTGCACAAAAAACACCCACCAAGAAAACCCCCTCTAAACCATTAATTGATATAGATTAAAAATTTAACAGTGTATTTCAACTTTGCTCAAACATATCAAAAATACCCGTTTATTAAGCTTTAATCGTAGAATCATAAAAAACACAAAATTTTGAAACATTTTATTTACATCAAACTATTTAGATAAACGTCATACTCTGTTAATTTAGATGTAATGAGTAATAAAATGAATCCGAATGAACATGTTAGCCAACGAAGTTAACTGTCTTTAGCATTATTTCAGCATGGATACGCAAAAGAAATGATAAAAATCATACTAAGAAGACTGTCACCACTCTTGATCATTATTGTATTTGTTGGGTTAGCCCTAGCACTTATTAGCACCCAAGAAGCACCCGAGCAAAAAGATGAAGCCATCAGTGTACCAATTATTGATGTGCAAACTGTCACGCCGCAAACCTTATCGCTCAACTTACCCTCATATGGCGTGGTTAATCCTAAATATAAAACTCAGTTAGTCACCGAAGTTCAAGGGCGCATGCTAAGTATTTCAGCCAATTTTGTTGCCGGTGGTGTGGTTAAAAAAGGCGAGCAGCTAGCCATTATCGAACCATCAGATTACGAAGCGGACCTTATTCAGGCTGAAGCGACTGTTGCTCAAGCAACCGCTGCATTAAATGAAGAAAAAGCCCGCGGTGTAGTCGCTAAAATTGAATTTAAAGACTTTGGTAAAGGCTTACCGCCAGAACTTGGATTGCGAATTCCACAGCTGAAAAAAGAGCAAGCTAACGTCAAATATGCCGAAGCCGCATTAGCCCGCGCACAACGTAACTTAGCGCGCACCGTTATTCGCGCACCATTTGACGGCATCATTAAAGCTCGCAATGTCGACTTAGGCCAGTATGTCACTCTAGGCACAAATTTAGGTGAGCTATACGACACCAGTATTGCCGAAATCAGATTGCCGTTAGCCAATGAAGATCTCGCGTATTTAGAGTCAGTTGATAATCCAGAAACAGCAGTGACGCTCACGGCACTATTGGCGGGAAAACAAGTCTCTTGGCAGGGCAACATAGTGCGCAGCGAAAACGTCATCGATGAACAAACTCGCATGGTATACCTCGTAGCTGAAATTCATGATCCCTATCTGCGCAACAACAAAACAGAAGGTCAATTACCCTTAAAATACGGCAGTTTTGTTAATGCAATTATCACAGGGCGAACCGTTAATGATGTAGTAAAACTACCTCGCCATGTGGTGCGTAATGGTCAGGTTGCCGTTGTGAGTGCAGACAATATTATCGAAATTCGCAAGGTGAACATTATTCGCTCAGACATTGATACCATTTATATTCAAGGCAGTTTCAAGGCAAATGAACGCGTATCAACCACTAGCATTAACAGCTTGAACTCGGGACAGGCTATTAAAGTACTGGGTGAAGAAACCAAGGTAGAGCCAGTCGATACTGACACCCAAGCCGCTACGACTGCAGGTGAATAATAATGGATACTAATAAAGGAATTATCGCCTGGTTTGCTCGCAACAGTGTCGCCGCCAACTTACTGATGGCAGCCTTGCTTATTGGCGGTTTGTTTAGTGCTGTACTGATTAATAAAGAAATATTTCCAACATTTGAATTAAACCTCATCAATATCAATGTGGCTTACCCCGGTGCTGCGCCACAAGAAATTGAAGAAGGGATTAATATAAAAATTGAAGAGGCTATTCAAGACATAAGCGGCATTAAAAAAGTCACTTCTGTTGCTAGTGATAGTGTTGGCTCTGTGACGATTGAAGTCGAAGACGGCTACGAAGTACAGCAAGTTTTAGATGAAGCCAAGCTGCGTATCGATGCCATTGCGACCTTTCCAGATAACATCGAAAAACCCAATATTTTCCAAATAAAGCCAGAAAACAATGTCATTTGGGTGTCGGTCTATGGCGACATGACCTTGCACGACATGAAAGAAATGGCGAAGAGTATACGCGACGACATTACCGATTTACCCGCGGTCACTCGAGCAAAGGTCACCGGCGTTCGCGACTACGAAATTGGCATTGAACTGTCTGAGGACAAGTTACGCGAATATGGCATTACTTTTACTCAAGTCGCTTTAGCAGTACAAAACTCATCGATTGATTTACCCGGTGGATCTATTCGTGCCCAGGACGGTGACATTCTACTGCGCACAAAAGGCCAAGCTTATACTGCTGAAGATTTTGCCCAAATAGTAGTAGAAACCCGTGCCGATGGCAGCCGGATTATGCTACCGCAAGTGGCCACCATTAATGATGATTTTGAAGAGCGTTTAGAGTACACACGCTTTAACGGCAAACCTGCTGCCGTGATTGAAATTACAAGTATTGACGATCAAAATGCGTTAGATATTTCTTCGCAAGTTAAAGCTTATGTTGCCGAACGTAAAAAGAGCTTACCAAGTAATATTCAACTTGATACCTGGGGTGATTTAACTCACTACCTACAAGGCCGTTTAAACATGATGTTATCGAACATGTTTTATGGCGCCCTGTTGGTGTTTATTATTTTAGCTTTGTTCTTAGACCTTAAACTCGCTTTTTGGGTAATGATGGGCCTACCGGTGTGCTTTTTGGGCACCATGTTACTCATGCCGCTTGAGCCGTTTAACATGTCGATTAACATGCTGACCTTATTCGCGTTTATTCTGGTGCTGGGGATAGTCGTCGACGATGCTATTGTCATCGGCGAAAGTGCCTATACCGAGTTAGAGGAAAACGGACACTCGTTGGATAACGTCGTAAAAGGAGTGCAAAAAGTAGCAATGCCCGCCACATTTGGGGTACTCACTACCATTGCCGCCTTTATCCCGATGATTATGGTCTCCGGGCCCATGGGTATTATTTGGAAATCCATCGGTATGGTGGTGATTTTGTGTTTAGCATTTTCGCTGATTGAATCAAAACTGATTCTACCCGCGCATTTAGCTCACATGAAAATCAAAAAACGCAGAGCACCAACCCATTTTTTATCGCGGTTTAAATTTGCCCTCAACGAATGGTTACAGCATTTCATTCATAACGTCTATCGTCACTTTTTAGAGCGTTGCATTAAACAACGTTACAGCGTGGTGGCAGTGTTTATCGGGGTACTGATTTTGTCGATTGCGTTAGTGCAAAGTGGCAAAGTGCGTTGGGTTTTCTTCCCTGATATTCCATCCGATTTTATTCAAGTACAACTTGAAATGGAAGAAGGCAGCTCTGAACAAAACACCTTAAAAGTGCTACAACAAGTCGAAGATGCGTTGTACAAGATGAACGCCAAACTTGAAGAACAATACGGTTACCCAATGGTGAAACACAGCTACATTGAGCTTAGTTCTCGCAGCAGTGCGTTTGTGTTTACCGAACTGACCAAAGGCGAAGACCGCGAAGTCGACGGCGTCGCAATTGCAGAAGAATGGCGTAAACAGCTGCCCGAGTTATTGTCAGTTAAAAAGCTTAACATCAATGCCAGTACCAACGATGCTGGCGGAGATTTATCATTCCGCTTAACGGCAACCGACCTAGGCCAATTGTCTGAAGCGGCCAAAGTGCTTAAAGCTAAGTTGGCCACTTATGAAGGCGTGTATGATATTACCGATAACTTCTCATCGGGCTCACACGAAATTCGTTTAAACATTCGCCCTGAAGCAGAAGCACAAGGACTAACACTGTCTGATTTAGCTCGCCAAGTGCGTTATGGCTTTTATGGTTATGAAGCCCAGCGTATTTTACGTAATAAAGAAGAAGTCAAAGTCATGGTGCGTTACCCATTAGAACAACGCCGTACTGTAGGTGATCTTGAAAACATGCTTATCCGCACTCCGTCTGGCGCGGCGGTGCCGTTCTCAACAGTGGCAGATATCGAATTGGGCGAGTCATATGCGTCTATTACTCGTGTCGATGGTCGACGAGCTATCACCATTACCGCCAATGTGAATAAAAACAATGTTGAACCATCGAAAGTGGTCGCTGAGATTCAGGAAGATTTTTTACCTGAATTAACGGCACGATTCCCTAAAGTGGCTTCAGCATTAGATGGCGGCAGCTTGGATGAACAAAATGCCATGCTAGGGTTAGCGCAGGGCTTCTTTTTTGCCATGTTTACTATTTATGCCTTAATGGCTATTCCATTAAAATCATACACTCAACCGCTCATTATCATGTCAGTGATCCCGTTCGGCATGATTGGCGCCTTGTTTGGTCATTACATTCTTGGCTTATCAATGAGTGTATTGAGCTTATGCGGTATTGTGGCGTTAGCTGGGGTAGTGGTAAACGACTCGCTCATTTTAGTCGACTTTGTTAACCGAGCACGTGAAGAAGGTAAATCGCTAATGCAATCGGCTATCGACTCTGGTTGTTATCGCTTTAGAGCAATTATCTTAACCTCGCTAACCACCTTTGTTGGCTTGGTGCCGATTATTATGGAGAAAAGCTTACAGGCTAAAATTGTCATCCCAATGGCTACATCGTTAGCTTTCGGTATTTTGTTCTCTACCGTAGTAACGTTAATTTTAGTACCGATTTTGTACATCATTCTTGATGATATAAAACGTCTATTAAGACGATTTTATATTTGGTGGTGGCAACCTAAACCTCCTGAAAGTGAGTTCAGCTCTGACGAGCACCATTAAGCAAATTAATCTCAATGGTTACCAAAAAAAACAGAGCTAAGTCAGCTCTGTTTTTTTTGCAGCAAAATCTGCGAGCTGAGCAACATAGTCACCATTAAAATTCAGCTAAAATAACCTTCATAATATCCATGAAAGACAGCCTGACATGACCGACACAACGTTATCAATACCAACCTCACCTATACCAACGTTAGTTTACGATATTGGTAAGCACCGCTATCTCAATATTACCGCCAGGTGTACCTTAAGATGTCAGTTTTGCCCCAAACATAATGGCTCCAAGCAAGTGCATGACTATGACTTATCACTCACTCGACGTATTACCGCAGAGGACATATTCCCCTTGTTAGGTGATGTGCATGAGGTTGAAGAATATGTCTTTTGCGGTTTTGGTGAACCGACCTTAAACCTTGACTGCTTATTACAAGTTGCTCATGCAATAAAAGCGCAAGGCGGTAGGGTCCGCCTAAACACTGATGGGTTAGGTAATCATTTCCATCGGCGTAATATTTTGCCTGAGCTCAGTCAATGCATCGACAGCTTGTCTATTTCGCTTAACGCCGATACACCTGAAAGCTACCAACAGCATTGCCGCCCAAAGCTTGCCAATTCATACACGGCATTACTTGAGTTTATTGAGCTTGCACCTCGTTACATTCCTCTCGTTCAAGTAAGTGCAATTAACGGACTCGCTAATGTCAACATTGACCGTTGCCGCGATATAGCACAACAAAATGGTGCCATATTTAAACAACGCGAACTTGATAACATCGGTTAAACAAATACCGTCTAATCACAGCTAGACGTTTTCGCCACAGCTGGCTTCATGCTAGTATTGCCACCAAGAGAATGCTAAAAAAGTGGCACCATGTCTAAACACAAAGCAGTGAGTTCTACAAACTCGTTATTAATTTCTTCGCAGGCGACTCATTGGTCGCAACAGCACATTCTTTCGCTGCTAAGCCAATTGATTATTTTATTAATTGCAGTGTTTATTATCACTAGTATGGTGGTCAATTTAGGCGAGCGTCGTCTACAAGAAGATTGGGCAGACCAACGCTATAGTGAGTTACAAACAGTAGCCTCTTTAGCGTCAGACAAAGTGTCATTTTTGCAGTTTAGAACCCAAATTATCGCCAAAGGTGAGTTACTGCGACAATACCTGCAAAATCCATCAGAACAGCTGCAATTAAAAACCATCGAAAACTGGGACTCCTTGACTGACAATATTCCAGAACTGCTTGGGCTGGCATTGTTTAACCCTCAAGGACAACTCCAATTTGCCACTACTGGTAGTTTCAATAACATGCAGCTACCCGCTGCGTTATTAGGCTCGGGCAGAAATATGGGCGGCAACGACATTTACACTTCACCGATGGCATTTACGCCTATTGATGGAATATTAGAGCCCTATTTTTATCAGTTATCATGGATAGAAAATCCAGACCAAAGTATTAAAGGCTATTTGGTCACTTACAATTCGATTGTTAAATTACTTGAAACAATAAAACCGGCTTTTTTTAATCAAAACTCACCATTACTCATGCTTGATACTCAAGGCTTCCTCTATGCTGGAGCCAACCAACCTGCACCACTAGACAATATGCCAGACGCACTTGGCGCAAGTTTAAAGCAATCTTACCCAGAATTGTGGCGTGTGATGGCCATGAATAACTTTGGCCAATTTCACAGCCATGATGCCACTTTCGTGTATTTAAAAGTCGAGCTAACCAGTCAATATGAGACCAAAAGAGAATATTTTTTATTGTCTTATATTCGTCATGACGACATTGCCACTCGATATGCACAATGGCGAACTGTGATTATTATCGCTGGCTGCTTAATCGCACTGTTAGCCAGTTTATTGATTATATTAAGACATCGATTTGTACTTGAGCGACGCGCAAAGCAAAATAGCGTTCAATTGAGCAACGGTTTATTTAACAGTGAATTAAGCTGCTTAATCGTTAATGATAGTGGCCGAATTCAGAGTATTAATGCCAAAGCAGCTGCCGAACTATCTTTGCCCGTTGACGCACTCAAAGACCGCAGTTTGCAACGAGTACTGCATCTTGATGATGATCGCTTCAACCAAATTAAAGAAGCGTTAATTCATCATAAGCAATGGCATGGTGAGATCAGTTTAGAAACGCTTAATAGTAGTATGTTACAAACACATATTCGTAGTAATAAGTGTCCGAACAGTAATGAACATTATTGGTTAGTGACATTTGAAGACATTACCGCATTATTTGAGAGCCAGCGCCAAGCTTATCTCTATCAATTGATGAGCAGCGGAGCGGTTGCTACTGCATTAACAGATGCCAATGGATTTATAATAAAATGTAATAACCAATTTGATAACCTGATGTCTTTACATGGAGACACCCATATTTCGATCACCGAATTACTCGGCGATGAGTTGAAAAATCAATGGCAAAATATTACTGCACAAATTAGCTTACAGGGAGAATGGACTGCGCAAATTATGCCATTTAGCCACAGTCGTTATGAGCATTGTTTAAAAACAACACTAGCAGGTCAGTTGACATTTGAAGGTGATATTGAATACCTTATCTGCACATTTGAGGAGACAACTCCGGCTGTGTCGGCCCAAAGCAGCAGTAACATCATTGGTCATAGAAGTGCCATAGTATTACGTTTAAATGAACTTGAGAATTACTTCTTCAAGCTTAGCGAGCCCACGAAAGAACATTCAAGTTTACTGGTAATGGACATTAGCCCTGAAGGCATTTTCAGCAATATGGGTAATATGAGCCAGCTTGAAAAACGCCAAAAAGACATTGAACTACAATTATTGATTGAGTTACCGCTTAATTATCAAATTGCGCAATGGCAGCTCGGAAAGCTTGTTATCCTGCTGACCGAAACAAATGCAAACTCAGCCCATCAATATGCGATTAATATGCTTCAACGTCTTGAAGAAAAGAATTTAGGTGAAGGAATTAACATTGGTATCGCAAGCTACTTACAGCCACAAAGTCTGGATACATACCTTGCTAACGCAGAAATAGCCTTAAAAAGAGCTAAACAATCTGTTGACCAAAATATTTGCCAAGCCTTTACTCGTCCGACAAATAAGCAAAGTAACAAGCAAAGTAACAATTAAATTAGCAATAACCTCTAACATTGATAGATTAAATAACCTGACGCAATCTTGTTGAACGTCAGGTGATACTCAATTGGGACTGTTGTTTAATCAATGGATAACACCCATTATTTAGGCGACTCGATGAACATCAACATACTGGAATTGGGTCCAATCTAGCGTTAAGTTTACGGCTTGGGATGACTCACCACTTCAGGAAGGATCTCTTCGGACTCAAGCCTAAAAGGCTGAACATTATCAGGCAGTTTACTTTCAGTAATTTCAACAATGCTTGAACGATTCATGGTCACTTTAAAGCGAGCATATTCAGGTTGCTGCTTTCCGTCACGCAAAACCGCTACCAAATTGACTTGATAACGACGTTCTACAGATTCATTGCTAATATTACCTTCGGTTTCTGAGTATATTTTAGCTTTCCCACGTTCTAAATGGCGGGCAAAAGGCACTAAACTGAAATTCACTTGTTCTTGAATTTGCGAATAGTCGGCTTCAAAAGGCTTATTTGTCACCTTAGTGGCAATACGATAATGCAGTACTGCCGAGTCTACTTTGTTCTGGCTGTGGCGTTGCCTCATGATATCGGAAACCGTTTTGGGAATATCTTGGCTGCGCATGAATTCGAGCCAAACTAACTGCTTGGCCACCACGGTTTGAGTGGTGGTATCGCGTAAAATCCGGCTCCATCTTGGACGACCTCGTTGGATAAGCCGCCACATCGCATTACGAAAATCCTCTTTAAATATTTCCCTGAAACCATAAATAACCGCTAATGTCAGTAATAAGGTCAAGGTTAAGCCATTAAAGAAACCTTGGGCTTTTATAATCAACGCCGATACCACCAACATCACTAGCCCTGTGGCGACTCCAGTAACAAATTTCTTAAGCCCTACCCCAAGCGGTTTTAATTCTTCTTTTAATACTACGCCTTGTTGAATAAGTCGACGTAATAGCAACATTTTATTAGAAATACGGTTGGCGTCTAGCTGGGTTTGCATTGAGTTATATTTACATACTTGTTCGCGGTAGTGATTCTCGTTACGACATAAATTGAGTACTTTTTCTTTAACATCACTATAATCTGCACTTCTAGGACTACGTGCTAATGTCTTTAATAATTGCTGCTCACAAAACCAGGACAAGTAATTATCGGCATGCTCAAAATAAGATTTCCACTTAGGATCATTCGGTTCATTGCGTCGAAACTTTTTCAATAGTTGGGCAACCACATCACAAAGCTCATCTAAAGCAGGATAAAACTCATTTAGGTCAAGTTTCTGGTGTAACTCTTTAACATCAGTTTCAATGGCAACAGCAAATTGGTAAGCGAATAAATTGAGGTATAAGCGAAACTCTTCTAAAGTTCGTTTATTTAAACTGACGAAGCGGGACTGAACTAATGGTAAATGCAGACCTTTAGAATAATAAGAACGACGACCAAGAATACTACTGTGATAATAATCCTCTTCGTCTAAAGTATGCGAACCAATACCCATTTCTGTTGGCAAATAAAAATACAGATCAAATACCCGCTGATCACCAGGGCCCATTTGATGGCTGAACTTTATTGATAACGCTTCTTCTTGTTTTACTTTAACTTTTGCCACTATAGATTTCACACACCTTTTAAAATTGACACTGAACTACTATACCGCAAAGGGAATATTAAGCTAAAAGTTAATTTATTCAATCAAAATTAGTTGGAAGTATTTGCCGATAGTAACTGACAGGACCAGATGTTATTGCTTGGAAGAAGTTTTAACGTTGCTCTAGTCATTGTACGATCTAAGTCAATCACCTGAACCTGCTGAGATACGCTAGAGCCTTCCATAAAGTGAGGGGACGTAATACCATATTCATTGCGTAAATATGGTTGTAGACGACTGTTTTGTTGCCAATGGGTAGGTTGTAGCGTTAATTCGAGGTGATAAGTAAATGAGCCCATATCAACATGTTTGACCTTACCTAATAGTTGAGCAATTTCGGTGGCATCTGCATCTGTTGGGGAATCAAGTTTATAAGTCAGTTGAGCTTGATTGTGCTCAATGTCTAACATTAACCATAAATTGCTTTTATCAACGGTTAACGACGATTCTCCTTGTTGACTAAAATAGCCATCGGCATGGCAATTGAAATACCAAATATTATGGGTATTTGCAATTCGATTAAGCACACTAGTAGCAATGAATATAATGAACAGGAAACTTAATACAAAAAAAAGTTTTCCGCGCTTTGACTGTAGTAATCGGCGGGTTTTAATATGCATTAATCGGTTCATTATTCTAGCCACAAATGTGCACCTTTTGCAGCCATTGCTGAGTGATAAATGGCGTATTCATATTATCGATACTGACTTTGATGCTATTAACTAGTGGGGGCGCTTCACTGGAATCAGTTAATGTGAAACTCATATAATCTTGATTTACCGACAAAGCAACCTGAATGGAATTCCAACGAATATTATGACAAAGACGTAATTGCGATGATAAGCAGTCCGCATGTAATATGGCATCTTGCTGATTATTATTGCCGAACACAAACAACTCAACAATACGTCCGTCTGGGGTTAACACTTGCCGCAATACATCGGCTTGAGCAAACTCAGGAGGATTAAGCTTAGAGTAAACAAATAATAATACACATAGTAGAATGACAATAATAAACAGATACTGACCTAAAGATAAGAGCCGTTCAGGTAGTTCCAATATTTTGGTACGCTTAGTGGCTGCAGTTGTATATAAAATGACGCCTTGCTCAGGTACATATTCAATGAGATTGGTATGGCGCTGACACATGTAATTGATAATTTTGCCGATAATATCGAGTAATTCGGCATGAGATAATTGATGAGGACATTCGCCTGAAATAGCCACCGTTTCAAGCATAGATAGCGGAACAACTTGGCCACGATGCTGTACTAGCTGGCTCAAAACCCAATACTCGTGATCATTTAAATGCCACTGGGTTGCAGCGGTCTGATCGACCAACAAACGTCGTGTATTGTCGAACCAACAACATCCTATTTGCATCACACTATCTCAGTGTATCGACTGATTTGAAAAGTATACTCTCAAAGTGAGAGTTGAATGGGTGCTAAGTCAGCTATCCTGTGGATAATATTGCTAATTCGTGAACTAGTTCGCGAATATGGTGATTATTTGCGCAAGGTATAATTGCATGATGACGAATGTAGAAATCGCTAATTTATATCATTATTAATCCCTCCCGATTTAAGATGATAATGGTTAATGCCATCTTAAATACTGGGCTAATAATAGGGCTCGTCATTGAGCTGGTAACAACAGAAATCGAAAGGGGTAATAGTAAGATGATTGAAAATAGCGATTGGATATACATTTATAAGCGAGTTAATGGTGCGATGCCAAAACTGATGAATGAGCATGCTACGAATTGAAAGTGCCTCATCAGTAAGTATCTCTTGGCATACAGACAAATATTGCTGGTAACTATCTATAAAAAAAGCTGGCAAAGCCAGCTTTCTGTTACTTACACTCAAGTTAACTAAAGGTTATTAACTTAAAATGCGTAAAGTAATGTCATGTTTGTTTCAGTGTCAGTACTTTCTTTGTTATCAAGCGGTTCACTGTTATAACGAACAATCACGGCAAATTTCATCGCTAAAGCACCCACAATATTTGCAGTTAATGAGGTTTCAGAGCGCGCATCTAATTTACTACCCCAATCGGCAACAAATTTCTGCTGGAACTTAGAGGAATCGCTGATTTTGGTTTGAAAATCAATCACCGCGTGAGCAACAACGCTGTCGTCGCTATCATAACCTTCTGCCAGTGCTGATTCTTCATCGAGTTGTTGATAAATATAACCAGGACCCGCCTCTGCTTTTAAAGACATTCTGTCGGTATCAATAAAACGGTGACCATAACCAGCTGAAGTCGTAGAAGTGAAATCGTAACCCGTGAATGGATCAACTTCATAGTTAGTGTTAGCAAACAAATAGCTCACATCATTAATTTGATAGTCGCCTTGCACACCAAGGAAATAGCGCTTTGCAGTCACTTCTTCTGTGTCTTCTTTGTATAATCCTTCAAACACATACTCGTTTTCCCAGTCACCTAATTCTTGTTTCAACGCTAGACGCGCTTTAAACGAAGAAGTATCGGTATTACCTGTGGTTAAAGTCGCACCTAATTCTGCTTCACCAGCAAGAGTGGCATCGCCTTCAACAAACTCACTTCCAGCATGTGCTGCAAATGGCATGGTTAGTGTAATAGCTGCAGTAAGTAGCAGTTTTTTCATGTCATTTCGTCCTTTATTTACAATTTACAAAATCTAATGGAGGGGCATGCGCTTAAAATTCCCACGCATACTAACACTTTGATCGCAGAATTGAAAAATAGTCATACTCTTAAGCGCTAAGCAACAAGGCTCTTAGCTTGCCAACGGCCACTGCGCCAACGCCACAACATTGCCAACCCTCTAACCCATTCATCAAGCGCTAAGGCAGCCCAAATGCCCAATAAACCATACTCTAAGTGGATCCCGAGATAATAAGCACCTGGTACTGCAATACACCACATGGAAAACAAACCCATAAAAAACGGAAACTTGGCATCGCCGCTAGCTCTTAGCGCATTAATGACCACTAAGTTAAATGTTCTACCGGGCTCCATGACCAACGTGAGGACAAATAATTGCCCTACAAGGACAATAATGTCCTGTTCATCAGTAAACAGACCAACAAGATTTGGTCCCCATATGGCAACGAATAAAGCCACAATACTGGTCACAATCAAACCTAACTTTAATGCGCGATACATTTGATGCTCTGCGGCTTTTAATTGCTTAGCACCCACCATATGACCAATAATAATTTCATTACCAATACCTATCGATAGACCGAACAATAAGATAAACATACAAATTTGAAAATATAATGACTGCGCCGCTAAGGCTTTATCACCCATTAAACCAACAAATGAAGTGACTACCATAAATTGCAGCATCCACGAGACGTTTTCGCCCGCTGCAGGTAAACCAATATGGAATACCTTTTTAAGCATCGCTTTATCGGGACGTAAAATACTTGGAATATGTAATGGTATTTTGGTATACCGTACAAACAACACCATCATAATGCTCACACCCACTAGTCGCCCGACAACAGTACTAATCGCAACCCCCGCTACACCCATTTGTGGCAAACCAAACCAACCATAGAGTAATAATAAGTTGCCGATAAAGGTGATCACATTCATCGATAATGTTACCCACATGGCTTGCTGGGTAAAACCATGAGCACGCATTCCCGCCGCTAAGCACATGGCCATTGCTTCAGGAATTAAACATAAACCGACAATTTGTAAATACAATTTACCATCGGCCATAAGCTCGGCTGGTAAGTTCATTAAATTCAACATCATGGTTGAGCCGGTTAAAATACCTACCGCTGCGACCAAGCCAACTAAGAAATTGAATCCGATAGATGAATACACCACGGCACTGGCTGCAGTTTTATTATTGGCGCCTAAATACTGGGTAATGACAACACTAGCGCCAATACTAACGAAACTAAATAACGTAATCGCTAGCTCAAACACCATGTTACCTACAGACAACGCCGCCACTCCCTGATACGACACATGGCTTATCATAAAGGTATTAATTGCGGCGGTTAAAAAGTGCAGAGCAAAATCGACGAATAATGGCCAAGTTAATGAAAATAATGATAAAGGTGCATTTGGCTTAACAAGCATAGAATGAGTTCAACTATTGAGAATGGCTAACAGAATAAGGTTATATCAGTAAATAATGACGTTTTAGCGTCAATTTTTAAGGCGAGGATGATGCTAGATAGCGTTTAAAAAAACAACGTTTATCGTAATTTATTTACAAAAAAAATCAGCTCATTCAAAAAATGAGCTGATTTGCTGTTTTACGCTAAAACTGGTTTACATGATTTTAGGATCAAGTTCACCAGATTGATAAGCTTTATACATGGCTTGCAGTGACTTAGGCTTAATTTTAGAGCCCATACCCGCACAACCAAATGCTTCATAACGAGTAGTACAAATGTCAGCCATTGCTTCCATTGATGCTTTCAAGAATTTACGAGGGTCAAACTCTGCAGGATGTTCAGCTAAGAATTTACGCACTGCACCTGTTGACGCTAAACGTAAATCGGTATCAATGTTCACTTTACGCACACCGTGCTTAATACCTTCAACGATTTCTTCTAATGGTACGCCGTAAGTTTCTGGAATTTCACCACCATACTGATTGATGATTTTTAGCCACTCTTGCGGTACAGAAGATGAACCGTGCATCACTAAATGCGTGTTAGGGATACGCGCATGAATTTCTTTAATACGGTCTATACGTAACACATCACCAGTAGGCTTACGACTAAACTTATAAGCACCATGACTAGTACCAATTGCAATGGCTAATGCATCAACATGAGTATCGGCAACAAAACGCGCTGCTTCTTCAGGGGTTGTTAGCATTTGGTCCATGCTTAGAATACCTACAGCACCAACACCATCTTCTTCGCCTGCTTGGCCAGTTTCTAAACTGCCTAAACAACCAATTTCACCTTCAACTGACACACCACATGCATGAGCAAAAGCCACGGTACGACGAGTCACATCAACGTTATACTCGTATGACGCTGGTGTTTTACCATCGGCCATCAACGAGCCATCCATCATTACTGATGACATACCCAACTGGATTGAGCGCTGACAAATGTCAGGATCAGTACCGTGATCTTGATGAATACATACCGGAATATCCGGATACTGCTCAAGTGCGGCAGCCATTAGATATTTTAAAAACTGTGGGCGAGCATATTTACGTGCACCAGCAGATGCTTGCACAATCACAGGGCTGTCTGTTGCTTCAGCCGCTTGCATAATTGCACGCATTTGTTCAAGGTTGTTCACGTTAAATGCAGGGACGCCATAACCATGCTCTGCAGCATGATCAAGCAGTTGTCGTAGAGAGATAAGAGCCATTTTGTTCTCCATTAATAGGGTGATTACTCACCTAGGTCGCTATCGTTTGGACGGATTTTACGCTCTGGCACAACCTACATCCTGTAGGTTATGACAGAACATTTTTTTATAATAATTATTATTAGGTTTTACGGTACAAGTACTTGATGTGTGATCTAAGCGCCACGCTTTTCAAGCATTGCTACAGCAGGTAATTCTTTACCTTCTAAAAACTCAAGGAAAGCACCACCGCCGGTTGAAATATAAGATATTTTATCAGCTATATTGTACTTATCTACTGCCGCTAGCGTGTCACCACCGCCTGCAATAGAAAACGCTTTAGAATTAGCAATAGCTAGGGCAATACGCTTAGTGCCTTCACCGAATTGATCAAACTCAAACACGCCGACTGGACCATTCCAGACGATAGTCCCTGCTTGTTCAATAATTTTAGCCAGTGCTTCTGCGCTATCAGGGCCAATATCAAAAATCATATCGCTGTCGGTCACGTCCGCTACTGACTTTAATGTGGCTGCTGCTGTTGGGCTAAACTCACTTGCTACCACTACATCTGTTGGTACAGGAATATCACCACCACGGCTTCTAGCATTTGCAATAAGACGCTTTGCTTCTTCCACTAAATCAGCTTCATACAATGATTTACCGACTTTATAACCCGCTGCAGCAATAAACGTATTAGCAATACCGCCACCCACTACAAGCTGGTCAACCTTAGTTGATAAGCTTTCAAGCACGGTTAATTTAGTCGACACTTTAGAACCACCTACTATCGCCACCATTGGACGAGCTGGGTTATCAAGCGCTTTGCCTAATGCATCTAATTCTTGCGACAATAATGGCCCAGCACAAGCAATAGGAGCATAAACACCTACACCGTGAGTAGATGCTTGAGCACGATGTGCCGTACCAAATGCGTCCATTACATAGACATCACATAAGGCTGCCATTTTTTTAGACAGAGCTTCATCGTTTTTACCTTCGCCAATATTAAAGCGAACGTTTTCAAATACAACGACTTCACCAACGTTAACATCAACGCCATCAAGATAATCACTCACTAAGCGCACTGAGCAATCTAACGCTTTAGCTAAATAATCGACTACCGGCTGCATTGAATATTCAGTGTTAAACTCGCCTTCTATTGGGCGACCTAAATGAGACATCACCATTACGGCTGCGCCTTTTTTCAATGCGAGTTGAATGGTAGGTAATGATGCGCGTAAACGTGCATCACTTGTTACAACACCGTCGGTGACAGGTACGTTTAAATCTTCACGAATAAGCACGCGCTTATTTTGTAGATCTAAATCTGTCATGTTAATAATTGCCATAATTAGCAGTTCCTTTTTAAGTTAATACAAAGTCTTGCTGCGCAACGGGCTTAACCCATTGCGACATAATCTATTGATATTACCGATCTAACTTTGCTTGAATCATCGCTAAGCTAGTATCAAGCATACGGTTGGCAAAACCCCATTCGTTGTCGCACCATAATAATAATTTGACCAAGTGGCCGGCACTGACACGCGTTTGGGTTCCGTCTACAATACTCGAACGTGGATCGTGGTTAAAATCACACGATACCAGAGGCTCGTCAGTATAACCTAAAATACCATTAAAACTGCCGTTTGACGCACGTTGCAGCACACTGTTAATTTGCTCAATATTGACTTTTTTCTCTAACGTGACTGACAGGTCGATCGCGGTCACATTTATGGTTGGAACTCGGACAGAAATCGCCTCAAACTTATCTTTCATGTGAGGCAAGATACGCTCAATGCCTCGCGCTAATTTCGTGTCTACCGGAATAATGGATTGACCCGCTGCCCGAGTTCGGCGCAAATCATCATGATAAGCATCGATCACTTGTTGATCGTTCATCGCCGAGTGAATGGTGGTAATGGCGCCGCTCTTAACTTCAAAATGCTTATCCAATACATCGATAACTGGGACAATACAATTGGTAGTGCAAGATGCGTTAGAAATAACGGTGTGCTCTGCGCGCAATAAATCATGATTAACACCATATACAATGGTCTCATCAACATCTGCAGAAGAAGGATGGCTGATCAGCACTTGCTTAGCACCGGCATGAATGTGTGCTTCGCATGCTTGACGATCTATTAAGCTGCCGGTGGCTTCATAAACGATATCGATATCAAGTTCAGCCCAAGGCAATAAATTAGCATCGGGTTGATTGAGTAACAAAATACTGTCATCACCAATAAGCAACTGATCACCTTGTAGCTTAACGGTATGCTTGAAACGACCATGAGTCGTGTCATATTGAGTTAAATGACATATGGCTTCTGGCTTTGCCAACTCATTGATCGCCACAATTTGGATTTGTTGACGTTTTCCAGATTCGTACAATGCACGAAGTATTGAGCGACCAATCCGGCCATAACCATTAATTGCAACTCGAATCATTTAGGGTCCAGAGTAATTAACCGAAGCACTTATTATTAAATCAATTATGATAAAAAACACTGATTAATAAGTGACTTAGCATATATTATTTTACGTGAATTAAAGACATAAAAAAACGGCCTACAATAGTATTGCAGGCCGTTATTATACAGATTAAACACCTAATAGATAAGTGTTTAATCTCAGATGATTATCCTAAAGATTGGACAGTTTTTACGACATTATCAACAGTGAAGCCGAAATGTTTAAGTAAATCACCACCAGGAGCAGACTCACCGAAGGTCGTCATACCCACAACCGCGCCATCAAAACCAATATATTTGTACCAGAAGTCAGCATGTGCCGCTTCAACAGCAACACGTTTAGTGACACTTTTTGGTAATACAGATTCTTTGTATGCTGCATCTTGCTTATCAAACTCAGTAGTAGAAGGCATAGAAACTACCCGCACTTTTTGACCTAGTTTGGTTAACTCAGCGGCTGAATCCATGGCTAATTGCACTTCTGAACCGGTTGCAATTAAGATGACATCAGCAGTGCCTTGGCAATCAGACAGTACATAACCGCCTTTAGCTACGTTAGCTAATTGCTCAGCGTTACGTGCTTGGGCTTTAAGACCCTGACGGCTAAAGATTAATGAAGTTGGTGCATCACGACGTTCAATTGCTACTTTCCATGAAACAGCAGTTTCTGCTGCATCACATGGACGCCATACTGCCATATTAGGCGTTAAACGTAAGTTAGCTAATTGCTCAATAGGCTGATGTGTTGGACCATCTTCACCTTGACCAATTGAGTCATGGGTGTAAACGAAAATGTTTTGAATGCCCATTAACGCTGACATACGTACCGCGTTACGTGCGTATTCCATGAACATCATGAAGGTTGCGCCATAGTTAATAAAACCACCATGTAGTGATGCGCCGTTCATAATACCGCTCATACCGAATTCACGTACACCGTAATAGATGTAGTTGCCGGCTGGATCGTCTTGAATACCTTTTGAACCAGACCAAAGCGTTAAGTTAGAACCCGCTAAGTCTGCGCTGCCGCCGAGTAATTCAGGCAACATAGCACCAAAGAAACCAATAGCATTTTGAGACGCTTTACGGCTCGCAATACCTTCAGCTTTATCTTGGCTTTCTTGGATAAAGGCTTGTGCTTTAGCTTCGAAATCAGCTGGTAAATCACCCTTTAATACACGGCGATCATATTCAGCAGCAAGTTCTGGGAATGCTGCTTGGTAAGCAGCAAACTTGTCATTCCATAACGACTCGTTAGCAACACCTTTATGTTTAGCATCCCAACCAGCATAAACATCAGATGGAATTTCAAAAGGTGCATGTGGCCAGTTTAAGAATTCACGAGCGGCTGCAATTTCAGCATCACCTAATGGTGCACCATGACAATCATGGCTACCAGATTTGTTAGGTGAACCAAAACCAATAATGGTTTTACAGCAAATCATTGATGGCTTATCAGTTACAGATTTAGCTTCTTCAATTGCTGCACGGATAGCATCTGGATTATGGCCATCTACACCAGCAACAACATGCCAGCCATAGGCTTCAAAACGCTTAGGAGTATCGTCAGTGAACCAACCTTCAACATGACCATCGATTGAAATACCGTTGTCATCCCAAAATGCCACTAATTTACCAAGGCCTAATGTTCCGGCTAATGAACTGGCTTCGTGAGAAATACCTTCCATTAAACAACCATCGCCTAAGAAACAGTATGTGAAGTGATCCACAATGTCGTGGCCAGGACGGTTAAATTGTGCAGCTAATGTTTTTTCAGCAATCGCCATACCAACAGCGTTACTGATACCAGCACCTAAAGGACCCGTTGTGGTTTCAACACCTGGGGTATAACCATATTCAGGATGACCAGGCGTTTTAGAATGCAACTGACGGAATTGCTTTAGCTCTTCAATAGGCAATTCATAACCAGATAAATGGAGTAAAGAGTAGATAAGCATAGAGCCATGACCGTTTGACAGAACAAAACGATCGCGATCGACCCAGTTAGGATTAGTTGGATTGTGCTTTAGAAAATCATTCCATAGCACTTCGGCAATATCAGCCATACCCATTGGGGCTCCTGGATGACCAGAGTTGGCTTTTTGAACCGCATCCATACTTAGGGCGCGAATAGCGTTAGCGAGTACTTTACGAGAAGACATGCTCTCTCCTGCTTATTTGTGAGATCTAGTGGGCAATTGTGGATAGGCATTTTCCCCTACTAGGCGATGGGACGCAAATTAAAAATTTTCGGGTTTCTTTTTAACCGTTAAATAAACGGTGATTTCATACAATGCCAATAAATAAACATCGTAAACACAGCATCAAATGGTCAACGCGACCATAACATGAGATAAATACAGAGTAATTATTTATTGCCACTTATAAATAAAAAGTATTGTGATTGGCAGAGTTATGGCTCTGATTAGACAATATAATCTCTAATCTATCAAAAACATTGTCTATTTTTATGATAAATACACCGCGCAAACCGATGAACTTTAAAATAAAGTAATATGAATCAAACACTTGATTTTTCACCAGCATAAACATATCTATAATTAACAAAAATAATTATGCTCCATTGCACAATTCTCCAGTTAAATTCGTACAAAGGGGTGTTATCAAATTAGATTTCGACTAAAATAGACGTCTAGACGTATATTCAAATGCAACCAACGAGATTCTCCTATTATGGCAAAGCACTTGTTTACCTCTGAGTCAGTCTCAGAAGGTCATCCAGATAAAATCGCCGATCAGATTTCTGATGCGGTATTAGACGCAATACTTGAGCAAGATCCAAAAGCTCGTGTTGCGTGCGAAACATATGTCAAAACCGGTATGGTATTAGTGGGCGGTGAAGTCACCACTTCTGCTTGGGTCGACATTGAAGAAATCACCCGTAAAACCGTTCGCGAAATCGGTTATACCAATTCAGATATGGGCTTTGATGCAGATTCATGTGCGGTACTTAATGCCATCGGCAAACAGTCACCAGACATCAATCAAGGTGTTGATCGTTCAGACCCTGCTGAACAGGGCGCTGGCGATCAAGGGTTAATGTTTGGCTATGCCAGCAATGAAACTGATGTATTAATGCCTGCTCCGATCACTTACGCGCACAAATTAGTTAAGCGTCAGTCTGAAGTGCGTAAAGACGGTACTCTACCTTGGTTACGCCCAGATGCTAAAAGCCAGGTAACGTTTGCTTATGATGATGGCAAAATTATCGGTATCGATGCAATTGTGTTATCAACTCAACATCGTGAAGACGTTAAACAAGCTGATCTGATTGAAGCGGTAATGGAAACAATCATTAAGCCTGTTTTACCTGCACAATGGTTAAACAAAGACACTAAATACTTTATCAACCCTACTGGTCGCTTTGTGATTGGTGGCCCTGTTGGTGACTGTGGTTTAACAGGTCGTAAAATTATTGTAGATACCTACGGCGGTATGGCACGTCACGGTGGTGGTGCTTTCTCTGGTAAAGACCCATCAAAAGTAGACCGTAGTGCGGCTTACGCTGCACGTTACGTGGCCAAGAATATCGTTGCCGCTGGTCTTGCTGACCGTTGTGAGCTGCAAGTGTCTTACGCTATTGGTGTTGCAGAGCCAACGTCTATTAGTATCGAAACATTCGGTACCGGCAAAGTATCTGAAGAAGTATTGATTAAATTAGTACGCCAACACTTCGAATTACGTCCATACGGCTTAACGGCAATGCTAGATTTGGCTCGCCCAATCTATCAACAAACAGCTGCTTATGGTCACTTTGGCCGTGATATCTTCCCTTGGGAAGCGACTGATAAAGCTGAAGCACTTCGTGCGGATGCCGGTTTATAATCAACCTGCATAATTATCGTCTTAAGCTAGTATTTGTATTGAGCTAAGATGATAAAAAATAAAACCGCCAACTGGCGGTTTTATTTTATCTAATTGGCAACACAATGATTTGATCTAAACATTTGATCTCAACATTTGGTCTCAACATTTTATATCAAGAATGGCTCAGGTTATGTATCAACCTACTTGGATAGACACAAAGATCATAGCAAACCACCAGCCATCAACGGCAACTAATTCCAGTGCGATAAACAGGCCTATTACTGACATCCCAGCAATTAAACAGTGGTCTGCAATCAAGTTATTCTATCGTCAGCATATGCCTTATGCTCGATTAGCCCAGAAAGAATCTGTTGCTGTTATTCATCATCTAAGCTCATCAACTATTGATGGAACAGATGATATTGATGAAGTTGATATAAGCCAGCAAAAAATAATCGCGGCGATACGAGTTAAACCTATTGGCCAATATCAATTAATCAATGGGTTGTTGGTTCATCCAGACTACCGGGGACAACAGCTTTCAAGTCAGTTATTGAAATTTATCGCGCCTCAATTAACCACTAAAAATTGCTTTTTGTTTGCTCATCCGTGGTTAATAGGTTTATATCAACAGCATCATTTTATCGTTATAGATCAAAATGTCGTGATAGGTCAAAATGGTTTATCAGCAATACCAGCAGAAATCACTCAGTTGTATCGTCGCTATCACAGTGAACAACGACCACTAGTGTTGATGCAGCTCAAGAATCAGGATTAATAACTAAGTTAATCATCTAATTCAATAGATTCAACAAGCCAAATTCAGACAAAAATCTGACTCGTATTAACGCAGCTCAAATCTATTGTGCATCAATAAACTCAGCCCGAATAAACGTAGATATAATAAACCTAACGCTATTAGAGTGAGGTTTATTTAAACTAAGCCAGCATAAGTACAAGGGGATTGAACTGGTTAACAATGATCGAAATGCGAATTTTCAATACACATAAACGACACTTGCTGCATTGTCATTACAGGTACCACTTTGACACTGACAGACGCTAAGTTAATCCGCTCGACATCGGTAAATAGTGTAATCCCTGCTTGATAATTATTGGTTACGCCACAAAATAGCCACATGTCTTGCCAGCGGACAAAATACCCCGATAGCTGCAATTGCGGATTATCTGGATTTTGTACATCCGCTTCAACACACTCATACAACTCTGTCGCGTCTGCCAACACCGCGGCTATCAGCTTCATATTATCAAAAGCAGATAGCCTTAAATCCAAATAGGGCGAAAAGAGTCTGTCAAAGTTAGTACTCATCACGTTCCTCATAAATAATCACTTTAACAACACCCTAGCTTGACGATCACGTAATGTTAGCCGTTGCCAATAAACAATAATCACGTTGCTCGAAACTGAATTGATCAATCTCTGTCATTGTGGCTTTTTGTTGATGGGCTGCCAACGAACGCGCATTATCAGCGGCAACATACGTCACCATAAATGGAAAGGTATCCGCCACTTGTTTTTTTAATTCCATCACCAACGCCGAAAACACCCCTTGACCACGTTTCGATTCTTGTACCCAAACAGGTCCATATTGGCAGGTGTTAGTGGTCGATAAAGCTTGTCCTTTTAAATCGGCAAACTTAAGTTTTTGAATAATATGTCGGTATAAAGGTTGTGCGGAAAAAAATGACCATTTTGCCGCCATCACATAACCAATGATCACTCCTTGCTCTTCAGCTACGATAAACCAATGTTGATTAATCAACTGGCTCACCTCTGATTTGGTAAATGAATGAGCATGAAGTTGGCTATTTGAACCTAACAACTCATCATCGACATGGGCACGTTCTAACTGCACAATAGCAGCAACATCGGTTAATAACGCCTTACGGATAATAAATGACAATGATTATTCCTTTGACCCTGAATTGGGAGATTGTTTCTTAGCCCATTCTACCACTAGCGCAACGGGCAGCGGAGACATAATTAATGTTCCAACGCCAATGAGTAAAGCAATAGCCAACATACCACTGACTTGTTGACCGATATCACTTTGCCAATATAAGCCGACACCCACCAACAACATGATTAACCCAACGAAATGTAACACTTTAGCTAATTTGATCATTTGCGACTCTTTAATACGTTAAATAATGTTCATTAACCCAAAACATGACAATTATTTACTCTCTTGTTAATCCTCAAGTAGTAAGATAACGGCAATTTTTTCGTATATGGAACCCTCTCAGCATGATAAAGCATATTCTCGGCGCCACTGTTATATTTTTAGGCCTCAGCGCTTGTCAAAACCACGCTCAAATTGTCTCAAATGAGCAATTAATTGGTACTTGGCATGTCGAAGTTGTCCTCGACACTCCTACCATTAATAATAGCCCAGCAAATTTAGTTTTTGCTCCAAACGGTGAGCTAACCGGTAATAATAGTTGTAATCAATTTTTTGGTCGTTACGCTCTGCAAGGCCACTTACTTCAACTTGCACCATCAGGTTCGACCATGAAAGCCTGCGTCGATAGTTTAATCACCCAAGAAGCTGAACTGATGCAAGCAATTTCATTAGTACAGCAAGTTGATTTATCTAAAGGAAAACTCAATCTATTGTCTATAAATGGTGATACGCTATTAGTACTGACAAAACAATCGTTACCTTTATCCTAAAGCCTATGGTTTAACTAAGTCACCGGATTAGCCATTAGTGTCAGTTTAAAGTTCCATTGAAAAATGAATTTTTATTCAACAAATCTGATTTTTTCTTGACTTAATAAGTCAATCTATTCAAAATGTGCTAGATTTTTGAATAACAACTATAAGATGAATAATCACTATGCCAGCGACAAGAAATCAGGATGAGCTCGTACGAACTTTTAAAGCAATTCTCAAAGAAGAGCGTTTTGGAAGCCAAAGCGAGATTGTTATTGCGCTTCAAGCCGAAGGATTCGGTAATATTAATCAATCTAAAGTATCACGCATGCTCAGTAAATTTGGTGCTGTACGCACTCGCAACGCTAAGCAAGAGATGGTGTATTGCCTCCCAGCCGAGCTAGGCGTACCTACTGCGGGTAGCCCAGTTAAAAATTTAGTATTGGATGTTGATCATAACCAAGCCATGATCGTGGTAAGAACTAGTCCTGGTGCAGCACAATTAATCGCCCGTTTGCTCGATTCAATAGGCAAACCAGAAGGGATATTAGGTACTATTGCCGGTGATGATACTATTTTCATCTGTCCAGCAAGTATAAAAACGATTGATGAGACGTTAGAAACCGTTAGATCATTATTCAATAATAGTGAATAAAAAACCATTTAAATAAAAAAGCAGTGCAATGGCATTGCTTGTTTATTGCCGAAAACAGGCGTATATGCATCATCAAATTGAGTTAAAAAATCCAATGATGGCACAAAGAAAGACGATCCCGTCAGCGCTTTAGTAAACTGCATTAAATGATCATGGTTACCGTGACCATCACCGTGCACCATGCTGCGAAGCATGGCTTCAAAATTATCTGGCGTACGACATACTGAAATAAACATCAAACCTTGTTGTCTAATCGAACCGTATGGCATGCTTTGTCGTAAAATTTCTAATGAGTTCCCATGTGGATCTTTCAAGTTAACTCGTTTTGTGTGACTGGTTAATGGCTTCTCTTCTGACTCATACTCAATATCATCAACTTTGGTACGACCAAAAATATCTTCTTGTTTTTTAAGAGGTAAACGATTCCACTTACTTAAATTATGCATGTATTTTTGAACATGAACATAACTACCCGAGAAAAATGCTTCATCTTCATCGCCGACAAGTGCAACCTGTTGGCGATGTCGGCCTTTAGGGTTTTCAGTACCATCTACAAAACCTGTTAAGTCACGACTGTCCATAAAGCGAAAACCGCGATCTTCATCGACTAACTCGACCAAGTCTTCAAACATTTGGTTAATTTCATTAGCAACAAGATGCAAAATATCATAACGATCACAACGGATATGAATAAATAGGTCATATTCCATTGCCGGTGCGTCACGGTTGCCTTCATTCATGGCAGGAAAAGGCTTTAATAACGCAGGGCGAGCTTCTGGATAAAAAGTATCCCAAAAATTAGCCCCAATACCCACAAAGCCATTAAAAGCACTGTCGGCATATTGATCCGTTAGTTCATAAATATATTGCGCTACATTAGCAATAGATGGACGTAACTGATCTTCAACACCGTCATTGGCATTAAACATCAGGTAAACACTGTGTAAATTTCCTTCTGCGCAAATCCCTAACTGTTCACGAGGCATAACTTGGTTACCCATATTAACTTCATCCACCTTAATACTAAATGTCGGCCTAAACGGTGATAATTTAACGTTTTAATGTAACTGATGAGCGATTAACACCGCTCATCAATTAAGCTTATCATTAACTTAACTTAATCAAACGTAAATTACTTGAAGAGTACTCACATTTAGCCAGTTTGTAATCCCTATTGTACTCATATTCGTGCAGATAACAGCTTGATCATTCATTACAATGGTTAACTAACTCAGCTAAGTTAAAAGAAGAAATAGTAAGCCCAAAAACAGATGTTGGGACTATTTCATCGAAAACTTGCCAATTATTATTACGAATAAGGACAAGCCTTTTATTACTAGCGGTGTATAACGCGTATTCATTGCAAATTAATGCAACGCCGTTAGTAAGGTTGTTAACAACACTGTTAGCAACACAAAGGGCTAATTGGTAAACACCTTTTTCCACAGCTAAGGTTAACTATAATCTAAACTATTGATATTGCTGCATTGATAGCTATTTAAAAATTACCAGTGGATGTGCTGCAATACTAATACCCACTCTTTGACCTGCCATTAACATTGTTGATTGACTACTAACATTCAAAATATCAGCGCCAATTTGGACTTGATAATGGCATACCGTACCAAGAAAATGCCTTTCTACAATGCACCCTCGGCCATTGATGCTAGGATGTAATTCAATTTGCTGTGGTCTCAATAGTAATAGTCCTTGGCTGCCGACAGGCAAAGACAATGCTTCTGTGCTGCTAAGATCGCCCAAGGAATAGTGCACTTGATGGCTGGAGCTAACCGTAACAGGTAAGTAATTACCCGCCCCTAAAAAATCGGCAACGTAGCGATCAGTTGGTGCACTGTACAAGGTTTCAGCTTTACCATGTTGAATAATGGCGCCATCTTTAAATAAAGCCAATTTATCTGCAAACACAAATGCTTCATCTTTACTGTGGGTCACAAACACGGCACTGACATTACGTTGTTTCAATATGGCACGAATTTCCAACATCATATCGTGACGAACTTGCGCATCAATATTAGAAAAAGGTTCGACTAACAATAATAATTCTGTTTGATATGCTAATGCACGTGCAATCGAAACTCGTTGCTGTTGACCGCCAGATAATTCATGAGGGTAACGAGATGCTAATCCGGTTAATTTGACCAGCTCGAGCATTTCCTCTAATCGGGTTAACCGCGCAGCTCGATTAACCTCGTTAACCCCAAATAAAATATTATCAGCCACAGTTAAGTGCGGAAATAAGGCATAGTCTTGAAAAATCATTCCAACGCCACGCTTCTCACTCGGAACAAACACGCCATCACCACTCAACACTTGGCCATTGATGCTGATGCAACCTTGACTAATGGCTTGTAAGCCAGCAATAGCACGCAGTAGGGTTGTCTTACCACAACCACTGGGGCCTAATAATGCGACAATTTCACCTTGCGCCAAGGTAAGATCTAAATGGCGTAACACCACTTGACCGTGATAATCGCTGCAAACATTTTCAATGGTTAAGGTTGACATAATTAGCCTTGTTGCTCCAAAGAGCGATTAAGATAAATCAAGGGAACAAGCCCAACTAACACAATCACAATAGCGGCCAATGCGCCATGTTCGAGTTTTTCATCTGAGACGAACTGGAAAACATAAGTCGCCAAGTTTTCAAATCCTATAGGACGCAATAATAACGCTGCGGGTAATTCTTTCATGCTTTCAATAAACACCAGTAAGGCACCGGCAAAAATCCCTTTGCGTAATAAAGGCAAATGTACTCGCCATAGTAGCTGAGTAGGCGTTCGTCCTAAGGTAATACACGCCATGTCTAAAGAAGGGGAAATACGCTTATAACTGTTTTCTAAACTGCCGATGGATATAGCAATAAAACGAACACAAAAAGCAAAAATCAGTGCAAACACGCTCCCAGTGAGTAATAAACCTGGGCCTTGGGCGCCAAACCAATCGTAAATATCGTTAATCGCAAAGTCGATAAACGTCAGAGGTACTAATACACCAATCGCCAACACCGTTCCTGGTAAAGCATAACCAGTACTGCTCAATCTCGCGGGAAGCTGATCACTTTGTCGCGGACTCACACGGCGTACAAACATTAATATCAATGATAGGACTACACACACACCACTGACAATAGCGGCAATATATAAACTGTTTAGGCTATACTGCCAAAATCGAACATCCCAACTTTCATTGAAATAATCGATAGCATATCCACACAACACAATGAAAGGTATTAAAAAGGCTGTAAATAACAAAACAGCGCAATAGCCTAATGCGACCCAAGCCATTTTTGGTGACAACACATATCTGTCAGCTTCATTAAGAGAAGATTGTTTTTGAAATAATTGTTGTTTCCGCCGGGCAAAACGCTCAACCCCAATCATAGAAAATACCACTAACAGCATAATGGCTGACAGCTTTGCTGCCGCGGTTAAACTGCCATAGCCGAGCCACGTGTCGTAAACAGCTGTGGTTAATGTCGGTACAGCAAAATAACTCACGGTGGCAAAGTCTGCTGCGGTTTCCATTGCCACAAGTGCAACCCCTACAGCCAAAGCGGGTCTTGCCATTGGCAGCGCAAGACGCCAAAAACTGCGCCACGGACTACATCCCATTACACGCGATGCGTATAACAAACTGGAAGACTGCTCCATAAACGCAGTACGCGCTAATAAATAAATATAAGGAAACAATACTAACGATAATATTATCGCTGCTCCGCCCAGACTGCGTATTGCGGGGAAGTAATAATCGTGGGGAGATTGCCAGTCAAACCAGGCTCTTAATACACGTTGCACCGGACCAGCATAATCAAGCATGTCGGTATAAACATAAGCCACAATGTAGGCTGGCATCGCTAACGGGAGAAGGAGTAACCATTGAAAGTAACGGCGAAAGGGAAAGTCACAACGGGCAATTAACCAAGCAGCTGGAATCGCTAAAAGTAGAGTTCCGAGTCCAACCAACAACATGAGCAATAAGCTATTGCCTATGTATGTGGGTAACACTGTATTGAATAAATGGCTAAATACAGCTTGATCTGGAAGCGTGGATTGCACAATTAAGGCAATCAGTGGCAAGATTAATATTGCCGTAATAAAATAACCAGCAAGCGACCAGCTTCTGGTTAAACCTAAAATCATAAAAAATACCGAGTTAACTCAGCGCGCTATCAATCTATCTATCATATCGATAGTGCGCTGGTAATGTTTAAACAAACTTTAGTTAAAGATCAAATTTCACTTCATCAAGCAGTTTTACAGCAGTTTGATGATATTCAGCCAACTTATAGATAGGCAAACTATCGGCTTTAAAATCCCCCCATGACGCCACTAATTCAGATGGTGCCACATCAGCTTTTACCGGATATTCCATATTAACTTCTGCATACATTTTCTGCGCAACGTTTGAAGTAAGGAATTCCATGAGCTTAATCGCACTATCTTTATGCGGTGAATATTTGGCTAATGCCATACCTGATACGTTTACATGAGCACCACGGTTCTGTTGATTAGGGAAGTTAATTTCAACCGCTTCAGCCCAGCTTTTCTGATTTTTATCCATCAGCATATTGCCGTAGTAGTAGCTGTTACCGATAGCAATGTCACACATGCCCTCTTTAACGGCTAGCACTTGGTCACGGTCATTACCTTGAGGCTTACGAGCCAGATTAGCTTTTAGCCCTTCTAACCAGGTTTTGGTTTTCGCTTCGCCGTTATGAGCAATCATCGATGCCACTAATGCAACGTTATAAGGGTGTTTACCGCTGCGGGTACAAATTTTACCTTTATATTCTACTGAAGCTAAGTCTTCGTAGTCGATGTCAATTTTACCGCTCCGCTCTTTTGAAGAATACAGATTACGAACGCGCATCGTCAGCGCATACCAATTGCTTTGTTGTGATCTATATTGAGCGGGAATATTGTTGTTAATCACTGTGCTTTCGACGGGAGACACAAGATCTTTTTCCACTAATTCCATTAAACGAGAGAAGTCAGATGTTAACACCACGTCAGCGGGAGATAGGCGACCTTCACGAACCATACGTTCTGCAATGCCATCTTTAGCAAAAACAACGTTGACGTCGATACCACTTTGTTCGGTAAACTTTTCTAGAATAGGTTCAATCAGGAAAGCTTGGCGATAAGAATAAACCGTTAATGCATCTGCGGCACTCACAGAAGAAGCAACACAAGCCAAGCCCAATAATGCGACACTTTTTAGCAATTTCATTAATCAACGCTCCCTAACTGAATCAATATTCCGCCGCCATCGGCTCAATTGATAATGGTTATCAATTGCAATAGGGTAAATGATCATATCAAAAGGAGCAAGTGCTGTTTCACATTCTGCGGTTAAAACGCCAAGGCTAAAACATCAAATTGTCATGTAGTAGCCAATATGGCAAACTTAAGCAACTATGATGGAATTATGATTGACTAAAACACTACCAGTATTTTTCGACCGTAATTTGCCCAGGCGCTCGTCGAAGATTTTTTACTAAGCCTTTTTCAACTAAAGCGGTTTGCGCATCATTTATCATTCCTGGGTTACCACAAATCATCACTTGAGAATGTTCCGCATTAATCCCTAAGCCTGCTTTCTGCTCAATTAATCCGCTGCTAATGCCATCAGGAATACGACATGATAAGCCTTCGGGATAATCTTCACGGGTCACAATGGGAATAAACACAAACTGTTGAGGATATTGACTAATAAACTGTTTAATCGTTTCTAAATAAGCTAAATCTTCACCAAGCCTTACACCATAAACTAGCACGACTTTTTCAAAGCGTTGCCAAGGCTCATCGGTTGCAAGCATAGAGATAAAAGGCCCCACTGCAGTGCCTGTTGATAACAACCATAGGTGTTTACCTTGCAACGCCCCTTTAGGCACTTCATCTAAGGTCATAAAACCGGTCGCTTTGGGCGTAACTTGAATGGTATCACCTGGATTTAATGCTTTTAGATCTGGCGATAACTGACCATCCTCTACCGCAACAGCCAACACCTCGACATAATCTGTACCAGGGGGATTTACAAGCGAATACGCACGCGCTACGCGTTTATCATCACGTATTTGGCTGAGCTTAATAAACTGGCCTGCGATAAAAGTTTCGACATCGGCTTTGATACGCAAAGAGAATAATTTATCATTCCAATCAATGCGTTTTAGCACGGTACCGGTAATCCACATGGCTTTAATCCTTTTAGACTGGCGTATTTATTTACTATAATACCAATCTATACGGATATTGGCTTAATTAAAAGCCACTGTTTTTCTACACCAAATAATCTTATGCCATTAGCTTGCCTAATTGAACTGGGCTAAGTTTAGGCAGTTGATGAATCTTGCTTAGCTGAATTGGCATCTAGGCGGTCTCGTTGAAACTGAGCAAGTTTTTGCTGTATGATCTCATAAGTTTGATCAACTCCTGCTGCAATATCGCCTTCTAATACTTTGAGCCCAGATAAAATATCGCTAGCCTCTTTAAAACCTTTATCTATCGCATCACCAATTTTCACCATAAAACTGCTAACTTGCTCATCAAACCCCATGGATTTATTTTGTTGTTGATGTACGGAGAAAAAATTTGTCGCAAAGCTGACAATACGATCGGCTGTCGCTTCAGGTGAATAATCCACTCCACTTTCAACGCTCTTTTGGACTGAGTTTTCTCCCAACGTAGGCGCAAGCTCTTCGTTAATGGCTTCAATCGCGGCGCGATAAAGTAATGCCATAGACTTATCACCAGCAGCAATACTAACCTCTTCTTGCGCCGCTAAAATCGAATTATTCATCATTTGTCGACTTAGCTGATTGCTGGTTAATTTAGGCTCAACCGGCGTATTTTTTTCCGTTTGGTGGGTTGAAGACATTTGCGACGAATTCACTGTTTTATTGTCACGCAGTGGACTGGCATTATTGCTATTTGGTTGTTTAATTTCCATGATATTGGCTCACATACAATGACCGATAGCTTAATTATCGACCAAAATATATATTTCTAAAGCCAAGAATTAAAACAATTGATGGAGATTTATTTATACTCAATATGTAGAAGAATAGCTTGTTGATTAATATCATTAATCTAACTTGTTCAAATGAATACCTGCTAACATGGTAATTAAATTAAAAGACAGATAAGGATAACAACATGCCGCAACAACATTGGTTTATGTGGGGAATAGATATTTTTTCTGGTCTTTTCTTAGTGTTATTCTGGTTATTGCTTATTGCTGTAATTTACATGTTTATCGCTGATAAACTGCAAACCAAACAAGCTATTAGACACAACTATCCTGTTATCGGTCGTTTTCGATATATATTTGAAAAACAAGGTGAGTTTTTTAGACAATACTTTTTTTCTCAAGATCGCGAAGAACTGCCGTTTAATCGAGCCGAACGCAGTTGGGTATATCGCGCAGCTAAAAATGTTGATCGAACGATTGCGTTTGGGTCGACACAAGTTCTGGATAAACCGGGAGCGGTAATGTTCATGAACTCAGCATTCCCCGTCAGTGATCATGACACTCACCAAACCATCGCGGTAATCATTGGTCCTGAATGTAAACACCCTTACACAACCGATAAAATTTGCCATATCTCGGCCATGAGCTTTGGTGCCTTGTCTCGCCCAGCCATTACAGCACTATCCCATGGTGCAGCAAAAGCAGGCTGTTGGCTCAATACTGGCGAAGGTGGGTTAAGTCCTTATCATCTCAAAGGACATTGTGATTTAGTGTTTCAGATAGGTACCGCTAAATATGGTGTGCGTAACGAGCATGGTCATTTAGACCCACAAAAACTGACCGATATTGCCGCTCATCCTGAAGTAAAAATGTTCGAAATTAAATTAAGCCAAGGTGCTAAGCCTGGCAAAGGCGGTATTTTACCGGCAATAAAAGTCACCGACGAAATTGCAGCCATTCGCGGCATCCCAGCAAGACAAGACTCCATAAGCCCCAATGGCCACATTGAATTACATAATGCTGCTGACATTGTCGATATGATCAATCAAGTAAGAAATATCACCGGTAAACCAACCGGTATTAAAGCGGTATTAGGTGACATGTCATGG
>NZ_JACJFI010000700.1 GCF_014164505.1 Shewanella sp. SG41-4
GCCGTTTGGGGAGCAGAGTTTGCCAAACTTTTAGAGATGCAACCTGAATTAGAGACTTACCCTTTCGTTAGCGATCTAGCGAAATTGGACTGGTTGAGACATAACAGCATGCGGGCTAACGACTCTGTGTTCGATTCTGGCAGTTTGGTACTGTTAACATCGGCTCACTTAGATGAATTGTATATCGATTTTTCCGAGTCTTGTTATCTTATGACGTCCAGTTTTCCAGTTATTGAATTTTGGTTGGCGCATCAAAAAACACACGATGCCGGTGATGACGAGGAGCTAGCCAAGCAATACCTGACTCAAGCTTTGAAAAAATTGGCAAAAACGGATTTTACACAACATATATGCATCTATAGAACAAATTTAATAGCCCAACTTCGAGAGTTGTCAGACGACGAATATCTGTGGTTAACACATTTAATGGCCGGTAAGAGCATTGGTCACGCATTAGATGATATGCCTGAGGGAATATTCGACTTTGCGCAATGGTTGGGGCAAGCAATAGATCTAAATCTAATTAAAGGTATTAAATAGCCTTAATATCTTTCGTATTATAAAGGAAAAACTTATGTCAGTATCAATCCAACACATCGTTAGACTATACCAAAGCGTCAGCAACCGCCTTAATTTTATGCAGCCCATCGCATTATTGGCTGCAAGGTTGTATGTTGCGTGGGTATTTTTTACTGCTGGGCTCACTAAATTAGTAGACTGGAGTTCGACATTATTTTTGTTTGAAGAAGAGTACCACGTGCCTTTTATTCCCTTTGAACTTGCCGCGTATTTAGGTACCGCAGGGGAAATAATCTTTCCGGTACTGTTGGCTTTAGGCGTAGTAAGTAGGGGGGGGGCGCTGGGACTTACTATAGTGAATATTGTTGCTGTGGTTAGTTTAGACGAGATTGCCCCTGCTGCCTTTAATGCTCATGTAATTTGGGGAGTATTGTTAGCTCAAATTATATTATTTG
>NZ_JACJFI010000701.1 GCF_014164505.1 Shewanella sp. SG41-4
GTATCAAACGGAGAATCTTCTGGCAGCAAGACAAAACTTGGGTTGATAGGTACAAAATGAAAGGCCGGTACATCTGGAAGTGCTATTTCCAAGTCAGATAAGCGGTGAACCACCCAGCGTATGTTCTTTAGCTCCAAACTGGCAAATTCATTACAAACCACACTTTGTGGCTATTAACTTCATGATCTTCTAGGGTAGGCCCCGATAGTCGGCTTCCTCTCTTCTCTAAATGTTATCGGGTATATTGAGGTATATCCGCCTCCCGTTGGCCAGTTTTTGCAATCCACTCTGAGATAATTTCAGGAGGGATTTATGCAAGGCTTAATGCTTAAGGTCCAGTGTATGAGTAAGTCATAGGTGAATAGTGTACGACCGGGATGTACCGATTAATCGTAGATATGGCAATGCGTTTGTAACTTGATTGATGTTATTGAATGGACTGACTGCCGAGAATAAGAAACTGTAAAGTGATTGGTTCAAGGCGTTACTCAGCAAGATTCGGTACAGGGCATATGAAGATTAACGCTTGCAATCTCTAATGCTTACGGGTCGTATCAAAAATTTGGCTTCACCGTCCTAAGCAAACCGTATACTTTTATGGAACGTTATGACCCGAATGTTTACAAACGATAGTCTTCAATTGTATTAGTCCCGACTAGATTTTGCATCTCAATTTGATTCGTTGAGAGTTATCCCTTTTTTTATTGAATTTATTTATTGTTAAAGGAAGTGGTCCAATGATCCATAATCTTCCCAATCGGCATTATGTTGAATAGTGGGTATGCGTCTAGCGAAGTACACCTAGCATCGATGTTCTGATTGTCTAAAAATACCTGCTCAATGACAAATTTGGAGCAGGTGATGAAAACATACAGAACAACTACTCAGTGGCAGATGCTACTTCAACAACGCGGCTCGTTTAGTGGCACTAATATCGAATTTTGCCAACACCATAATGTCTCTATCACCA
>NZ_JACJFI010000702.1 GCF_014164505.1 Shewanella sp. SG41-4
TTTCCAACCAGGATAAAATTCGTATGAGCCGTAAAGTCCAATGTCTGGCAAAGGTGCAGTTATAGTATCATCGATAACTTCTGGTGTTGCCACTGCATTGCTGCATAAACTGGTTAAGGTTGAGTCTGGAACGCAAATACCGATAGTGCCTTTAAAAGCTGTTTCGATAAACATGGTATGTAAACCAACTGATACCCCAACAGCGTAATGTGTTCCTTGCCAAATATCATAACCATAGCCAATTCGTAGAATATCAATATTCAGTTCGGTATTCAGTTTGGCGCCAACTTCAATCAGGTAATCTTTTCCATCAATATCTTCAAGAATAAAATCTTGTGATACTGTTTCAGTGTCTGCTTTGCGATCCAACGACTTCCAGTCAATATAAATATTATGACGTTGGTTGAAAGAGTATTTGAATTCAAAATAGGGTAGGTATTGCTCTTCAGCAAGTAGAAGCTCATCTTCGAAATCTACTGGGAATGTTCCGCCAGTTTTAGGGTTTGTAACGATGAAGTTTGAATCAGAGTTAGCATAAAACATACCAATATCAAGGGTATATTTGTCGGTATCAGTTGAGTTGTGAGTTGATAGTTCCGTTTCTGCCGAAGCAGCTCGAGTACCTAGTATCAACAACACTATACAAAAAAAAGATTTTACCATTGAAACTCCGCATTTATTATTTTTTATATCACAGGATATGCGTCTTCATATGATGCTTCTGTCGAATTTAATACCTAATCTATTCAGCGCCGACATCCAAAATAAGGGTCATCAAAAATGCGCAATCATTAACATTAGGTTAAAATAAAAAAGACAAAACTGTTCAACGCATATACTAGCACTTTGTTAATAAATGTGAAGTATTTGTATAGGATTATTGCGCTAAATCAATTTTTCGTTAATAGCTTGAGCTCAACTGTGACAAAACAACCATTTTGACTAGAACCATGATCAATAGAGGGGGGCA
>NZ_JACJFI010000703.1 GCF_014164505.1 Shewanella sp. SG41-4
ATAAAGAGCATCGTAAAGAGCTAGATCGCCAGTTCAAAAATGGTAAATCAAACTTCAAAATCGCTATTGTTGTAGATATGTGGTTAACGGGCTTTGATGTGCCATTCCTTGATACTATTTATATTGATAAACCATTACAAAAACATAATCTGATACAAACTATTTCAAGGGTAAACCGTAAATTTGAAGGTAAAGAGAATGGCCTGGTTGTCGATTACATTGGCATTAAAAAGCAGATGAACCTTGCTCTCTCTCAATATACGGGAGGCCAAGATCAGAACCTAGAAGATATTAAGCAGTCTGTGATTGTGGTGAAAGATCACCTGAGTTTACTTGGTGGGTTATTTCATAAGTTTAATTCAAAACCTTACTTTATTGGCACACCACTTGAGCAATTGCATTGTTTAAATGCTTCTGCAGATTTTGCGCTAAGAACCAAAAAGTTTGAAAAAACCTTTATGGATTTAACCAAGCGTCTCAAATCTGCTTATGACATTTGTGTTGGGAGTAGCGAATTAAATCAAAGTCATAAAGATAAAATTCATTACTACTTAGCTGTTCGTTCCATTGTATTTAAAATTACATCTGGTGGCGCACCAGACGTGGATCAAATGAACAGCAAAGTACGCGACTTGGTTAAAAATGCTTTGATGAGTGATGGTGTCGAGGAAATATTTAAGTTGGGCGATGATCAAGGTGGCGAGATAGATATCTTTGATGATGATTATCTTGCTAAGTTACAAATGATTAAACAACCCAATACCAAGCTTCAACTTCTGCAGCAAATGCTTGCTAAGGCGATTGGTGAGCTTAAAAAGACCAACAAGGTAAAAAGTGTAGATTTCTCGAAAAGAATGAACATGTTGGTCGAAAAGTACAATGAACGTGATGAGCAAAGTGTGCTTCGTTCTGAGGTTATCACCGATTTTTCTGATGAAATTATCAAACTCTATAATGAATTAC
>NZ_JACJFI010000704.1 GCF_014164505.1 Shewanella sp. SG41-4
TGCCATCATTGACACTGATCACAATCCCGGAAGTGGTGCCCACATCCGCATTAGTTGGCGTACCGTTTAACAAGCCCGTTGCGACATTAAAGCTAGCCCACGTCGGTTTGTTGGTAATGCTAAAGCTTAAGCTATCACCGCTGTCGTCATCGCTAACATTTGGGGTAAAGCTGTAAACGCTGTCTTCATTGACTGAGGTCGCAGGACTGCCAGATATCACCGGCGCATCATTGGTGTTGGCCACGCTAATACTAAACGCGCTCAACGCGGTGGTTACCGTGCCATCATTAACACTGATCACAATACCAGAGGTCGTACCCACATCGGCATTGGTTGGCGTACCGCTTAACAGCCCCGTTGCGACATTAAAGCTGGCCCACGTCGGTTTATTAGTAATGCTAAAGCTTAAGCTATCACCACTGTCGTCATCACTGACACTTGGGGTAAAGCTGTAAACGCTGTCTTCATTGACTGACGTAGCAGGACTGCCAGATATCACCGGCGCATCATTAGTGTTGGCCACGCTGATACTAAACGCATTTAAGGCGATGGTTACCGTGCCATCGTTGACACTGATCACAATCCCTGAGGTCGTACCCACATCGGCATTGGTTGGCGTACCGCTTAACTGACCATTGGCGCTATTAAAGCTGGCCCACGTCGGTTTATTAGTAATGCTAAGGCTTAAGCTATCACCACTGTCGTCATCACTGACACTTGGGGTAAAGCTGTAGCCACTGTCTTCATTGACTGAGGTGTTAGGACTGCCGGAGATCACCGGCGCATCATTGGTGTTGGCCACGCTGATACTAAACGCGCTTAAGGAGCTGGTTACCGTGCCATCATTGACACTGATCACAATCCCGGAAGTGGTGCCCACATCCGCATTAGTTGGCGTACCGTTTAACAAGCCCGTTGCGACATTAAAGCTAGCCCACGTCGGTTTGTTGGTA
>NZ_JACJFI010000705.1 GCF_014164505.1 Shewanella sp. SG41-4
AAGTAGCATCTGCCACTGAGTAGTTGTTCTGTATGTTTTCATCACCTGCTCCAAATTTATCATTGAGCAGGTATTTTTAGACAATCAGAACATCGATGCTAGGTGTACTTCGCTAGACGCATACGGTATAAGCACCGTTAGCCGTTTGGCTAAAAAACTGTCGTAGTGCAGAGGCCAGTGCTATTTTGTACAGCATCATAGAAACCGCGAAAGCCAATGGTTTAATACCGTTCAATTATATCCAACACTGCTTAGCGCAATTATCTCATCCTAACCGCAATCTCAACAGCCTTTCACCCTACCAGGTTAATCCAAACAAGGTGTAGTTCGCTGGACGCCAACATTTAATAAGCCACACTTTCCGGTTGCGGAAATTTCATACGTACATCCGGCTCTAACCACATGTTTCATGCGATATGCTCAACTACAGGCACATCTTACTATGCAAGAACCCAAATCAAGCTATGGATAACGATTTGCATTAACACCACTTATTTTCGCTTATTTTCGCTTATGCCCAGCATCACTCCCCAATGTAATAAATTCTATTTCAGTTTTTTAAAAGCTCAACAAGATAGCTATTACGTTTATTAGAATAGCTAGGGGCTTCGGTGATAAATTTAAAATCAGCACTTGAGCCAACAATGTGAATTTCACTTTCAGCCCTTGTGATAGCTGTGTATAGCCACGCTCGGTCTACGATTCTCCCTTTCTGTAGTGCAATGATTATACGAGCAAACTGAGACCCTTGAGCTTTATGAAGGGTTATTGCATAACCCAGCTCCATGCAATCCAGCACTGCTTGTGTAATTTCAATAGTATCCCCAGTATCAAGCGTCACCTCCCCATAGCTATCACCAGAAGTTTTAATACTTGAGAGAACGCCGAGAGAGCCATTCTGGATGCCTTTATCATAGTGATTAGTAATAAACAAAATCGAATCATTAAGG
>NZ_JACJFI010000706.1 GCF_014164505.1 Shewanella sp. SG41-4
TTCTTAATATAGTGCTTGAAGATGGAGTCAAATTATTAGAGTAAGAAGGTAGTTATTATATGGATAAGAAGTCATAAATCATTGATATAGAAATACCGGTATCCTCACTAGTTACATTGAGTGATTAAGTTTACAAGCTATTGTCCGTACCTAACAAATAAGAATAGAGACACCTAAAATGACCAGTAATTTGATAGACTCTCAACTAAGTTATAGCTGTTATAAATACGATGAAGAGGGATATGTCGTTCACATGCTGACATCTTCAGAGCGTACATTTTTCACCAATGCTTATATTGTAGAAACAAAGAATGCAGTGGTTGTTGTCGATACAATGATGATAAATTCAGACGCTCTAGGCTTAAAACAGTATATTGAAGAAATTGGCAAAACACTTCTTGCTATCATTATTACTCATGGTCACCCGGATCACTACAATGGTTGTAATGTTTTAATTTCAACTTTTGGTGAAATACCTATCATCAGTACAAAGGGAGTAAGGGAATGTATTGAAAATACGGTGGACTCGAAGGAAGTAAAATGGAAGCCATATTTTGGCAAAGAGTGGCCAGAAACTCGATGGCTCCCTAATCAAATAGTTAGTGATAGAGATGAATTATTTTTTGACGGTTTAGAGTACAAGTTTAGAGATCTCGGAGCTGCTGAGTCCCAAAGCGACTTGTATTTTACGATCGGGGTAAATCGGCCAGTTATTTTCTTAGGTGACGTTGTTTTTAATTCAATGCTCGGATTTACTAACGATGGAAATAGTAGATTGTGGTTACAAGTATTAGATCAGTTGTTAATCGAAGTCGGCGATGTTAAACGGTTGTTTACCTGTCATGGAATGCCGGGGAAATCATTTGATCATATTAAAGCACAAATTGAGTATCTATCAAACTACAGAGACATACTTTCTTCCATGTTACTTGAAAAGAAAGGAGTAG
>NZ_JACJFI010000707.1 GCF_014164505.1 Shewanella sp. SG41-4
ATTAGGCGGGGTATCAAATAGCTTTAATACACCCGGAGCCGAAAAACACTGCATTTTTTTAGACAGTCTAGACAGTGCTAATCTGTTTCATCATAAGCTAATGGATGCACTGTTACAGCTTAATGAAACCCAAGATCAATTAGGTATCGGCATTGTTGGCGCCGGTGCTACAGGTGTCGAGCTTGCCGCTGAACTGCATCATGTTATTGAATCCGTAAGAGAGTACGGTTATCAAAACATCTCTAAAGATCATTTAGATATAAACTTAATAGAAGCATCTCCCAAAATACTCCCTCAATTGCCAGAGCAAGTCAGTACCAGAGCGCAAACTGTACTGTCAAAGCTAGGGGTTAAATTACATTTAGGTGTGCAGGTTAAAGAAGTAACCAAAGAAGGCTTTGTCACTGCGACGGGGGAGACGATAAAAGCCAATATCAAAGTGTGGGCGGCAGGTGTTAAAGGTCCGAAAGTATTTGAAAATTTCACTCAACTTCCCGTCACTCCCCGTAATCAAATTGATGTAGATGATTGCATGCGTGTAAAAGGCATTAATGATATTTATGCTTTAGGCGACTGTGCTCAATTAATTTTACCATCAGGTAAGCCGGTACCACCAAGAGCCCAAGCCGCTGCTCAAATGGCAGATCGTCTTTATGCCAATATTTGTTTAAAGATGAAACAGCAGCCAGAAAAGCCTTTCGTTTATAAAGACTATGGATCACTGGTATCACTGAGTCGTTTTTCGGCGGTCGGGAACTTAATGGGAAGCCTTCGTTCAGGAGATTTTTTTGTTGAAGGGCACATTGCTCGTTTGATGTACATCTCTCTGTATCAGCGTCATTTAGCCAGCTTGTATGGCTGGTTCTCGGCTTCTGTATATCGTATAGCCCAAAAGCTACTGCGCTGGCAACGTCCTAAGCTCAAGTTACACTAGGCGAGTAATCAC
>NZ_JACJFI010000708.1 GCF_014164505.1 Shewanella sp. SG41-4
CCTGTGAAAACTATCCATGAACTGATTGAGTTAATTAATTAATGCTTGTTTGATAAAAGCAAAATTTGATTATAAAAAAGGTAAGTCATTGACTTACCTTTTTTATATCTAAAATTATTACGTGGATTATTACGTGAATTGTTATGTGAATTGTTTACGGCGCTGAAGTGATTAAAGAGGTCAATTCACGATTTAACAACTCTGCATCACCCATATTCAATTCAATAATTCGGCGAAGATGAGTAATACTATCGACATCAATATGAGTACATTTTAAGCCAAGGTGCTCTGGGGTTTTATGGACAATGGCGGCTTCCATTTTTAGTTCAATATCGGAGTCGGGTAACACAAACTCTAAGGTTAAAATAGTATTAAGCTGACCTGTATACCCTGGTGGCAATTCTACTAATGCACCATTAAGACTTAAATCTAAAATTTTAGTGCGCCAAGTTTGTTCTGTTTGCGCAAGATGAGCACTGGCAGCAAATAAAATACGAGAAAATTTACGTCTGTCGTCCATGGTTTGCCCTTCGTAGTCAATATCGCAATGACACATAGTCAGAGTTTATTGTTTAAGCATACTCGATTTATCTCGGTTACGCTGAGAATATTTAACATAAAAATGGAGCGCATTGCGCTCCATTGGTTATATTAAGTTATTATATTTACTGATTTCGACTAAATCAGTAAATGACCCATTAATGCAATTACAGGCAGTGTCACTAAGGTTCGTAGAATGAAGATAACGAATAGCTCAAAAAAGTTAACCGGGATTTTACTGCCAATCAAAAGAGCACCTACTTCACTCATATAAATAAGCTGTGTAACCGATAAAGCCGCAATAACAAAGCGGGTCAAATCAGATTCTATAGAGCTGGCCAAAATCGATGGAATAAACATATCGGCAAATCCCACCACTATCGTTTTCGAGGCTTCGGTAGC
>NZ_JACJFI010000709.1 GCF_014164505.1 Shewanella sp. SG41-4
TCATTGTTTAGTATGATAAGTTAAGAATGATAGCGTAATGATGAGGACAATGTTTCGCCATTAAGCTGTAATTGCTTCAATATAATGGTAGTAACATAATTATTTACGGATCAAAGATGAGTCGTATTGATGTATAGGTAGGGATTACGTTAACTGAGTTATTTGGAGTCAAGAGTAATGCAGTTCAGTTGGTTATTCATGCTTGTTTTAGTGAGTATTAGTAGTGGTATTTTATTTGGTTTTGCAGCTTATAAGCACGGATTAGCTGTAAAGCGATGGGGGTGTGTTGGTTGCATATTAGGACCGTTAACTTACCCATTGTTTAGCACACACAAGCGTTTGGCAGATATTAAGGTATGGCAACATGGCTGTTATAAAATAGAAGGCTAAATTTATTTCAGTTGCTATATCAAAATTCAAATTCAAATTTCAAGCAGCAAAAAAGGAGCTTATGCTCCTTTTTCTATGGTTGATGACTAACCATCAATATTTTAGGATTTACTTCCACCAAGCTCTTGCTTGGATGACTTCAAGGTGGTTTAACCCTTCAGGTAATTTTACTTTTTTACGAGCAGGTTTTGCTAAACCAAGTGCTATTTTTAGAGAAGTAAACATAGGGTTCTCCTTAAACTGTTTGGGTGTCTAAAACTTTGATTGCTGGAATGCCGGCGATTTGAGTGTTTAGAACTTTGATTGCAGGAATACCAGCAGTTTGAGTGTCTAGAACTTTGATTGCTGGAATGCCGGCGATTTGAGTGTCTAGAACTTTGATTGCTGGAATGCCGGCGATATGAGTGTCCAGTACTTTGATTGCTGGAATGACGGCTATCTGACTGTCCAGCACTTTTATTGTTGGAATGCCAGCGTTTGGAGTGTCTAGAACTTTTATTGTTGTAATGCTAACCTTTTGTTTCTCTATTACTTTTATTCCTGTAATTAT
>NZ_JACJFI010000070.1 GCF_014164505.1 Shewanella sp. SG41-4
AGTGTGAGTAAGCGGTGATTTGGCGAGGTTATTTACTGAGGTTACTTTTGTATTAACTGCAACATCATTGCAACCTTATTGTCATCCGTAATCGATATAGTAAGCGCTGATTGAGCTATATAGTCTAAACGTAGAATTATAAATATATATCAAATAGGCGGTTATTTCGCTATCTGTGTTGTATCAACTTACGTCTTGCAAACGATTGATAGGTCAATACGGCTTATTAGCAAAGCAATGACAACCTTAATGTTGATGTTTAAACAGAAGCGGATTTTTTCTGTTTATTACAACTCTTATTCTGAGTTGGGACTATACCAATCAATAAAATATTAATTGAATAATTAAATTAACTCATTGGATTTATGGATAATGAATAAGGGTTCACTATGTTAGTTCAAAAGTCGTTGCTCGCGATATCGATATCATCTTTAATGGTATTCAATGTTGCTGCCCAAGATGTGCTTATTTCAGAGTACATTGAAGGCAGCAGTAATAACAAAGCTATAGAATTGTATAATCCAAATTCGACAGCGATAGATTTGAATGATTATGTGTTGTCGTTTTATTTTAATGGTAATACCGCAGCGGCAACCAATATTGCATTGGATGGCAATATTGCAGCCAACTCAACGTTTGTTATCGCCGATAATGACTCATCAGCAGAGATTCTAGCGCTTGCGCAGCAGACGAGTACCGCGAGTTTTTTTAATGGTGACGACGCTATTGTATTAAGCCATAACAGTGTTGTAATTGATTCCCTAGGACAAGTGGGTGTCGATCCTGGATCAGAATGGGGAACGGGTGATTTATCGACACAAAACAACACTCTTCGTCGTGACGCCAGTCAATTAGTTGCAGATATTATTACTGATGATGAAGTCACATTAGCTGGCTGGCAAGGTTTTGCTCAAGATGACATCAGTGATTTAGGTGTTTTCGCAGGTAATGATTCTGGCCCAACAGATCCGGTAGACCCAGTAGATCCAACTGAGCCAATAGAATTTGTCTGTTCACAAAGTGCCGTGGCAATCCATGACATTCAAGGTGTGGATGCCGCAAGTCCACTAGTGGGTGCAGAAGTGGTGGTTGAAGCCATTGTGACCAGTAATCAACAAGCTGGCCTAAAGGGTATATTTATCCAAATGGCAGACAACGATGTAGATGCTGACATTAACACTTCAGAAGGTATTTTTGTTTACAGTGGTACCCAGCCACTGGACGTGAATGCCGGTGATAGAGTTCGTTTGCAAGCTTCAGTTGCCGAATACCAAGGCACAACTCAGTTGTCTAATGTGACTCAATTTACTCTTTGTGGCACTAACCAACCATTGCCAGTGGTAGCTACTGTCTCATTGCCGTTAGCAGACAATCAACAACTTGAGCGTGTTGAAGGCATGCGGGTATTATTCGACCAATCTCTAGTGGTCAATGAAGTGTATAACTTGGGCCGTTATGGTGAAGTGTCATTAGGCAGTAGTCGCCATTTTATCGGTACTCAAGTTGCTCTGCCTGGCGAAGCAGCTCTGGCAGTGACAGAAGCAAATGGCAAAGATAGTATCTTGTTGGATGATGGCTTAACCAGCCAAAATCCTGAACAAATTCGTTATCCAGCTCCTGGGTTATCAGCCTCAAATACCTTACGTGTAGGCGATTCTGTTACCGGGCTCGAGGGTATTATGCATTATGGCTTTAGCCAATATCGTGTGATGCCAACTCAAGTGGTCAATGTGGTTCAAAGTAACCCGCGACCATCTACTCCAGAGTTACCGCTTGACGCAGATCTTCGTGTCGCCAGTTTCAATGTGCTTAATTATTTCAACGGTGATGGAAACGGCAATGGATTTCCAACCGATCGCGGCGCCGACACGTTATCTGAATTTGAGCGTCAACGCGTTAAAATTATCAGTGCAATGCATGCCATTAGCGCTGATGTATTTGGTTTAATGGAAATTGAAAATGACGGTTATGGTAGCGATTCAGCCATTAACGACTTAGTCAGCGGATTAAACCAAGCTATGGGGGCTGAAGTATACGCTTATGTTGTGCCTTCAGTGACGCAAATAGGTACCGATGCAATTGCAGTGGGAATGATCTATCGTGCTGATAAAATCACTCCAACAGGTGATGCTCAAATATTAACTTCAGCTAATTCGCCTGTAGATGGAAATGGCACAGCGTTATTTGATGACGGCAAAAACCGTCCAATGTTAACGCAATCATTTATGCTCAATGATCGGGATGACAGTATTGTTGTTGCCGTAAATCATTTAAAATCAAAAGGAAGTAGCTGCGACAGTATTAATGATCCTGATTTACTTGATGGCCAAGGTAATTGTAATTTGACCCGTACACGGGCAACAGATGCTATTGGCAAATGGTTAATGGAGCAGTATCCAGAGCAAAAAATCTTGGTAATGGGTGATTTAAATGCTTATGCCAAAGAAAACCCGCTCACTCAACTTGCTAATCATGGTTATAGTGAGCTTAATGCGCATCTTGGTAGTGTTAATTCTTACTCCTACGTGTTCTCGGGTGAGTCTGGTCAATTAGACCATGCATTAGCAAACCAAGCGTTATTGGATAATGTATTAGCGATAACGGAATGGCACATTAATGCTGACGAGCCACGAATACTTGATTATAACGAAGAGTTTAAATCAGCAGCACAGATACAAGATTTGTATCAAGCTGATGGATTCCGATCTTCAGACCATGATCCTGTGATTGTTTCGCTGCAATTTGAGTTGAAAAATCAGCTACCAATCGCCAGTTTTGATCATCAGATCAACGGCAGCCAACTACAGGTTCAGTCGACTTCTGTTGATAATGATGGTGACATTACTTTATTAGAATGGGATTTTGGTGATGGTACTATCGTTACTGGTACTAATGGAGAGACGGTTTCACATCAATATCAGCAATCAGATAATTATCAAGTCCAGCTTACTGTTACTGACAATAAAGGCGAAGTGGCGACAACCTTGAAAACGATAAATGTGGTTGTTGAACCGGCTAATATTGCGCCTACTGCGCAGATACAAATGGTCAACTTATGGTTTATGAAATTATTTATTTCAACGAGCTACGACCAAGATGGATTTATTAAACATCAAAACTGGCTATTTAATAATGGTCGTAAAGTACATGGGCCAATCGCGTTTAGTTTCAGTCGTCGCGATAAAGCAGTATCACTTACGGTAGTCGATAATGACGGCGAAAAAGACACTGCAACGCTCAACTTGAGATAGGTAGATATTGTTTATTTGTGAATATTTATTCGCACAAGTTAATAGGGAAGGCGCAAAGTGCGCCTTTTTTATTACTTTGTTTACGCGTAAAACGAACTTTATGAAGACTGTTCGGCGGCATTAACCGTTATAATCAACCCCAATAGACATACATCCATAGTCACCATCAACAGACTAACGATTTTGCTTAGCTAGACTGTTGGCATATCAGTTGTCGTTATAGATACACACTCAACGAGTTAATTGCAGGTAAATACAACTATTTGCCATTAAATATACCAATAATGACTAGTAAATTTAGACTCGCTAACGTAAAATTTCACTCTTTTATTTTAACCCCAGTTTTGATGGTTTATTTGTCATAATAAGCGTCAAACTACCGCGTCGTCACTCACTACCGAGTTATCACTTTTGTGTACTCGCATAGCCGACAAGACGCCCAATCGCATTTAAATGCAAAAATGCAGTGGATGATAACATGCAGCAGTTAACCGAGATCGTAGAACAAGCCTTAGAAGTCATTGATAAGGCCAGTGATCTAAAGACATTGGATGATATCCGTGTCGATTACCTTGGTAAAAAAGGTAAAATCACTGACATGATGAAAATGATGGGATCATTAAGTGCAGAAGAAAAACCTGCCTTTGGTGCCGCAGTCAATCAAGCAAAACAAGCCGTTCAACAGCAGTTGACTGAGCGTATTGACGGATTAAAAGCATCGGAATTAGAAGCCAAATTAATTGCTGAAAATATTGATGTGACTTTACCTGGCCGTACCTTAGATATCGGTGGTTTGCATCCGGTTACGCGTACTATCGAACGTATTGAAACCTTCTTTGGTGAGTTAGGCTTTGTTGTTAAGCAAGGTCCTGAAATCGAAGATGATTTCCATAATTTCGATGCGTTAAATATTTCTGAACATCATCCTGCTCGTGCCGATCATGACACTTTTTACTTTAATCCTAAAGTGATGTTACGCACGCAAACATCGGGCGTACAAATTCGCACGATGGAACATGAAAAGCCGCCACTTCGAATTATTTCTCCAGGCCGTGTGTATCGTAATGATTACGACCAAACTCACACGCCAATGTTCCACCAAGTTGAAGGGTTAATGGTTGCCGAAAACGTTAATTTTGCTGAGCTTAAAGGCATTTTGCATGATTTTTTACGTAACTTCTTTGAAGAAGATTTAGAAGTCCGTTTCCGCCCATCTTATTTCCCATTCACAGAGCCTTCAGCAGAAGTAGACGTAATGGGTAAAAATGGCAAGTGGTTAGAAGTATTAGGCTGCGGCATGGTACATCCAAATGTACTGCGCAGTGTTGGTATTGACCCTGAGAAATACTCTGGTTTTGCTTTTGGTATGGGTGTTGAGCGTCTAACCATGTTGCGCTACGGCGTAAATGATTTACGTGCCTTCTTCGAAAACGATTTACGTTTTCTTAAGCAATTCAAATAACGGAGCAAAAATTAGATGAAATTCAGTGAATCTTGGCTTCGTGAGTGGGTTAACCCATCAGTAAGTCGTGACGCATTATCACACCAAATCACCATGGCCGGTCTTGAAGTTGATGGTATCGATGCCGTAGCTGCTGATTTTAGCGGTGTTATTATTGGTGAAGTAGTTGAATGTGGTCAACACCCAGATGCAGACAAATTACGCGTCACCAAAATCAATGTTGGCGCCGATGAGCTTATCGACATTGTTTGTGGTGCACCAAACTGCCGTTTAGGCTTAAAAGTGGCTGTAGCAATGGTTGGCGCGATGTTACCTGGCGATTTTAAAATTAAAAAAGCTAAATTGCGCGGTCAACCGTCAATGGGCATGTTGTGCTCATATGGCGAGTTAGGTATCGACATCGAAAGCGATGGCATTATTGAGCTACCGACTGATGCACCAATCGGTGTCAATGTACGTGAATTCTTGCAATTAGATGATGCCATTATTGATGTTGATTTAACGGCTAACCGCGCTGATTGTTTAGGCATGGCAGGACTTGCACGTGAAGTGGGCGTATTAAATCGCCAAGCCGTGACAGAGCCTTCTTGGGAAGCGGTTACGGCCACTATTGACGCGCCATTTAGCATTAATGTGGTTGCGCCAGATTTGTGCCCACGTTACTTAGGTCGCGTGGTTAAAAATATCAATGTTAAGGCCGCTACGCCATTATGGATGCAAGAAAAATTGCGCCGCAGTGGTATTCGCTCAATTGATCCAATCGTTGATATCACTAACTATGTGTTGATCGAATTTGGTCAGCCAATGCATGCGTTTGACTTAAATACCTTAAACGGTGGCATTACCGTGCGTTTAGCTGACGGTGTTGAAAAGCTAACCTTACTTGATAGCAACGAAATTACGGTTCCTAGCGATACTTTAGTGATTGCTGACGACAAACAAGCGGTAGCGCTTGCGGGTGTGTTTGGCGGCGAAAGTACTGGTGTGAATGAAAACACTCAAGACATTCTTTTAGAGTGCGCCTTCTTTGCACCATTAGCCATAATGGGTAAATCTCGTCGCTTAGGCTTACACACAGACGCGTCACACCGTTTTGAACGTGGTGTGGACCCTCAGTTGCAACATAAGGTTATGGACCGCGCTACACGCCTTGTATTAGATATTTGTGGTGGTGAAGCAGGACAAGTGATTGAAGCTGTGTCTGCTGAACATTTACCGCAAGCTGCTAATATCACTTTGCGTCGCAGCAAGTTAGATAAAACCTTAGGTCACTTTATTCCTGACTCTGACGTGGTTGAAATTCTAGAACGTTTAGGTTTTAGCGTGCAAACCAGCGGTGATGTTTGGAATGTGACAACCGCTACCTATCGTTTTGATATGGCGATTGAAGAAGATTTAATCGAAGAAGTTGCTCGTATATATGGCTACAACAACATTCCAAATACCGCACCTCAAGCGGCGTTAAGCATGCCAGATCACAAAGAAGCGGATATTTCGTTAAAACGTGTTCGCAGCATATTTGTTGCTCGTGGTTTCCAAGAAGCGGTTACCTACAGCTTTGTCGACCCTAAGATGCAGAACATTGTTCATCCTGGTGAAGAAGCGATGGTGTTGCCTAACCCGATTTCTGTCGAAATGTCAGCAATGCGCTTATCAATGTTTACTGGTTTATTGACCGCAGTAGGCTATAACCAGAGCCGCCAGCAAAATAGAGTCCGTTTATTTGAGACCGGTTTACGCTTTGTTCCTGATGCACAAGCAGATTCTGGTGTTCGTCAACAAGCTATGCTGGGCGCGGTTATTTCTGGTGCTCAAAACGAAGAACATTGGTCAATGGAATCGAAAACTGTCGACTTCTTTGATTTAAAAGGTGATTTAGAAGCAATAATCGGCTTGACAGTTGCCTCTACAGAATTTAGCTTTAGAGGGGCAACACATCCTGCGCTGCATCCAGGTCAATGTGCTGAAATATTACGAAATAATCGAGTCATTGGTTACATCGGTGCTATCCATCCTAGTTTGGAAAAGCCGTTTGGACTCAATGGGAAAACAATTGTTTTTGAGTTAGAACTGGATGCATTATTGCACGCCCGTTTGCCGCTAGCCCAAGCTGTATCTAAGTTTCCTGCCAATCGTCGCGACATCGCGGTGGTAGTAGATGAAACAGTTTCTGCAACTGATGTTATGAATTTGATAAGAAAAGTTGGCGAAAATCAGTTGGTTGGCTTAAACTTGTTCGATGTATACCAAGGTAAAGGTGTTGAGCCAGGCAAAAAGAGCCTAGCCATCGCACTTACGTTACAAGACACTACTCGTACACTTGAAGATAAAGATATTACTGAGACTATGGAATCAGTGGTATTGGCTCTAAAGACCGAGTTCAACGCATCGTTGAGGGATTAAAGTATGGCACTTACCAAAGCCGAAATGGCAGAACATCTTTTTGAAACATTAGGCATTAACAAACGTGTGGCTAAAGAGATGGTCGAGTCTTTCTTTGAAGAAATTCGTGAAGCACTCGAAAGTGGTGAGCAGGTCAAGTTATCTGGCTTTGGCAACTTTGACCTTAGGGACAAGAATCAAAGACCGGGAAGGAACCCGAAAACTGGTGAAGATATTCCGATTTCTGCACGCCGTGTTGTTACCTTCCGTCCTGGACAGAAGTTAAAATCACGTGTCGAAGCGGCAAACTCGGGTAAAAAATAGTTCACTAGTTAATACGCCAATCCGAACGGATCTGTATTACTAAGAGCCACTCTTAATTGAGTGGCTCTTTTGTTTTTAAATTTGGTGAATGTAATCCACTGTTTGTATCATAAGCTTGTTTTTGGCATTGTGAATTTACGTATCTGATAAATCTTGCCCATGTTGTATAAACAGGTGGGAGAACGCTGTGCATCACAGACGTTTTGAATTGTCTGTTATAATTTCTGTTTCACACTCATTAATCACTAGTATAATGCCATCTTTATAATATGATTTTCACCGTGGGTCACGGTCCGTTTATTTGGAGTTTCTCTTGGCACGACAAGCAAAACATTTTGATACCCGCTTTAATAAATCATTATTACACCCTCGTTACTGGGGAACATGGTTAGCTATCGCTGTGTTGTTTATATTTGGCGTACTTCCGGCCAGCATAAGAGATCCCATCGCGAGATTGTTGGCTCGAGTCGTGATGAAAGTCGCCAAAAAGCCAATGAATATCGCTAGAGTTAACATCAGTCATTGTTTTCCTGAGCTTTCTGGCGATGAAGTCGAACGTTTGGTAAAACACAACGTACGTATGTTTGTGTTGGTCTTATTGTCACAAGCTGAATTATTGGTCCGTTCTAATGCGCACATTAAACGTCGTATGCAGCTTAATGGTTTTGAACATGTTAAAGCGGCTAGAGATGCTGGCCAGCCCATTATTTTTATCATGCCGCATGTGTGGCCGATGGAATATGCTGGTCTTAGAATTAACATGGAAATACCTTTAGTGACCATGGCTAAAGCACATCGAAATGGGCTGTTTAATTGGTTCAGTAATCGTATGCGCAGTAGTCAGGGGGGACGAGTGTATATGCGCGAAGCTGGGATCCGTGCGTTATTAGCAGAGCTTAAAAAAGATAATAGCTTTTTTTATCTACCCGATGAGGATTTAGGCCCAAACAAAAGTGTGTTTACGCCATTTTTAGGAACGGTTAAAGCAACATTGCCTGTAGTAGGGCGTCTTGCTCAAGCGGGTAATGCACAAGTGATGCCGGTAAAAATTGGTTATGATGAACAAGCAAAACAATTTGTGATGACCGTTATGCCGCCTATTAATCCACAAGATATGGTCGGTAAAGAGAACGAGGCATTAGCGCTGAATAAAGTGGTTGAGCAAGTTATTAGCGCTTATCCAGAGCAATATATGTGGTTTTTAAAATTACTCAAAACTCGTCCACCAGGTGAGCAAGAATTTTACTAAAATATAATTATCACCATAATATGAACACAAAAATAATAAGAGGTTTATATGGATTTTAATGAATTATTAACGTCTTTATCGTTTGTGGTATTCACCTACGATAAACATCAAATTACTTTATTACAACTGCTGCAAGTGCCTCTCTACATATTTTTAGCGTGGTTTATCATCACTCGTGTCGGGCGATTGATTGTTAAAGCACTAAAGCGTCGCAAAGTGGGTGCAGATGCCATTCATTTGTTCACCCGTATGTATTTTATTATCAGTATTGCGGTGCTGGTTTTTACCAGTATGGAAATTTTAAATATTCCATTAACCGCTTTTGCGTTTGTGTCAGGTGCCATAGCTATTGGTGTCGGTTTTGGTGCGCAAAACATTATCAATAATTTTATCAGTGGTTGGATTTTAATGTGGGAGCGGCCAATCCGTATTGGTGACTTTTTAGAAGTGGGTGAAGCTCGTGGTGTTGTGGAGTGTATTAATACTCGCTCAACCTTGATACGCCGTAATGATGGGGTGCACATGTTGGTTCCAAATAGCCAACTGCTTGAAAATACAGTGACCAATTGGACTTTAATCGATAAAAATGCACGAACATTTGTTCGTGTTGGTGTCGCTTACGGTTCGGATGTGATTAAAGTTCGCGAGCTGATTTATCAAGTTATTGCTGAACGGGATGATATTTTGCCGCAACCTAAACCCTCAGTCTTATTTGAGGACTTTGGCGACAACGCATTGATTTTTGATTTGATATTTTGGGTTAGCGCCGTGTCAGAAACTGATATCCGCCGCCGTCGTAGCGAAATTCGTTTTAGAATGTACGAGCTATTCAATGAGAATAATGTGTCTATAGCATACCCTCAGCGCGACTTGCATGTAGATGGACATTTGACGATAACTCAAAGTCATAAAAATCAGCTCTGAGTTTACCTACAACAAAAAAGACGCAAATGCGTCTTTTTTGTTGTGCGATTAAAGCTTAAAAGCTACTTTGCTTTATTATGACGATCCAATAAGTTTTTATTAATATCTGCCATCGATAAGCCTTGGTCTTCAAGTAACACAATTAAATGATACATCAAATCTGAAGCTTCATTAACAAGCTCTTCTTTGTCATGAGTTGCTGCGGCAAGTGCGGTTTCTAAACCTTCTTCTCCGACTTTTTGGGCAATGCGCTTAGTACCACGTTCAAATAGTGACGCAGTATAGCTTGAATCAGCACTTTGCCCTTTACGTGAGATAATCAGTTTAGTTAGGTTATCGATAAAAGGGTGCGAGTTGCCATCTTTCCAACAGCTTTCTGTACCTGTGTGACAGGTTGGGCCGTTAGGGATCACTTGTACTAAGAAACTGTCGTTGTCGCAGTCTTTGTCAATAGCGATGAGATCAAGCGTGTTACCTGAGGTTTCGCCTTTAGTCCATAATCGCTGTTTAGAGCGGCTAAAAAAGGTGACTTGTTTAGTGGTTAAGGTTTTCTCTAATGCTGCTTGGTCCATGTAACCTAGCATGAGCACTTTGCCAGTTAGGTGGTGCTGTACAACCGCAGGGATCAACCCTTGTTGCTTGTCCCAGTCTACGCCTGTGCTATCAAATTTGATGTCTGTCATCTGTAATCTCTTTTTGGGTAAGGCTATTTTCTAGTTTCGTAAAAGTCTGAGCCTATAAACGAATCGCGATGTTATTGGCGTGCAAGTATTGTTTTAACTCACCAATATCAATGATACCTTTATGAAACACGCTTGCTGCTAATGCGGCGTCAACTTTGGCAAGTTCAAATACTTCTTTAAAGTGCTCCATTGTGCCCGCACCGCCAGAGGCAATTAACGGTACATCGCAAATGGCGCGTACCATGCTGAGTTGTTTGATGTCATAACCACCGCGCACGCCGTCTTGGTTCATGACGTTCAATACAATCTCGCCACAACCGCGTTTTTGCACTTCTTCAACCCAATCCTGAGTATACCATTGAGTGTCTTTGGTGGCGGCTTCATCTCCGGTAAACTGTTTTACTTTGTAACTATCGCTGACAGCATCGTAAAATGAGTCAATGCCGATAACGATACACTGGCGGCCAAACTCATCTTGTAGGCGTGATATCAAACTCGGGTCGCTTAATGCAGGTGAGTTGATTGATATTTTATCCGCACCAAAAGCCAATTTTTCGCGTGCTTGCTCGATGGTTTTTATGCCACCGGCAACACAAAATGGAATATCAATTTGTTCAGCTACGCGGCTAACCCAAGATTTATCGATAACCCTGTCGTGCGCACTGGCGGTAATGTCATAAAATACTAATTCATCAGCGCCTTCTTCAGCATAACGCGCGGCGAGGGGAACGATGTCTCCAACTATTTCGTGATTACGAAACTGCACTCCTTTAACCACTTTACCTTCACGTACGTCAAGACACGGAACTATGCGTTTGGCCAGCATTGTATTGCCTCCTTAACGGTAAATTGGTTAATCAATAAAGCTTTGCCAATAATGATCCCCGATGCTTTGCTATCGCGAACAGCGGCGACATTGTCGAGCGTCGCAATACCACCAGAGGCTTGCCAAAGGATATGAGGATACGTTGCGGCAAGTTCTGTGTAGAGTTCGGTATTGGCGCCAGTTAAGGTGCCATCACGGCTGATGTCGGTCACTAAAGCATGCTTAAGGCCGACAGTTTCGAATTCAGCCACCAATGACTCTAGTGACTTACCGCCACCTGATTGCCAGCCCGATACCGCGACAATTTTTTCGCCAGCTTCATTGATATTGACATCAAGAGCCAAACAAATTGCTTCACTGCCGTATTTTACAAACCAGCTTTTAACTAGCTCTGGTTCTTTGACTGCAAGAGAGCCTATCACCACACGCTTTACACCGATGGCTAATAATTCCGCGACTTGCTCTTCGCTGCGAATACCACCGCCGACTTGAATATCAACATCAAGACCCGCAGCGAGTTCAGTAATTAATTGGATTTGGCGTTTTTGAGGATCTTTTGCACCGGTTAAGTCGACAATGTGCAGCAGTTTTGCGCCTTGGGCTTGGTAAGACTGTAGTTGTGCCAACGGACTTAAGTCAAACGTGGTCTGTTTGTCGTAGTCACCTTGGTACAAGCGCACCACTTGGCCGTCAATTAAATCAATGGCAGGAATAATCACTGTGGTGTCCTCATGTTTAACCCCATCTGTAAAAAGTTCTGTAAAATTTGTGCGCCTACTTTGGCACTTTTTTCTGGGTGGAATTGCACCCCAAAAAAGTTATCTTTGCCAATGGCTGCACTGAATGATTCACCATAAGTGCAGCTGGCTAGGGTGTACTCACTGATTGGCGCTCGATAACTGTGCACAAAATACACGTAGCTGCCATTTTCAATGCCGACAAATAATGGGTGATCGGACACCTCTATTTGATTCCAGCCCATGTGCGGTAACGGTAAGCCTTTACTGTCTAGGTCGCCAATATCTGTTGGTATTAAGCCTAAACAGGTGATGCTTTGTTCGCTGCGGCCGCCATGCTCATTAGACAATGATGCCAGCATTTGCATGCCTAAGCATACGCCCATAACAGGTTGCGTTAAGCTTTTAATCAGCTCGATTAAGTTCTTTTGCTTTAAGGCGTCCATTGCTGCACCTGCGGTGCCAACGCCTGGCAGTACCACTCTTGCAGCGCTTCGAATAACATCAAAGTCAGCGCTGACAATAACATTGGCGTTAAGGCGCTCAAAAGCAAATCGTACTGAGCTTAAATTGGCACAACCAGTATCAATAATCACAGTAAGATCATTGGTAGAGCTTGAAGCATTCAATATTTGTGTCACATGAACTCCTTACAGCACACCTTTGCTTGATGGCAGTATGTCACCTTCAACTTTCACCGCTTGGCGAAGCGTACGGCCTAACACTTTAAATAACGCTTCTACTTTGTGATGATCGTTATCGCCTTTCGAGCCAATGTGCAAGGTACAACGTAGGCCATCAGCGAATGAACGGAAGAAGTGTGGCACCATTTCGATGGCCATTTCACCTACCATTTCACGGTCAAAGTCAGCATTGAACTTGATGAACGGACGACCAGATATGTCCATTAAGCATTCGCCACTGGCTTCATCCATCGGTAAGCTGAAACCAAAACGAGCAATACCACGCTTGTCGCCTAAGGCCTGGCGAATAGCATCACCAATCGCGAGAGCAGTGTCTTCTACGCTGTGGTGATCATCAATTTCTAGGTCGCCGTCTACATGCACGTCCATTTTAAAGTTACCATGGGTTTGAATTTGATCTAGCATGTGGTCAAAAAAGCCAATTCCAGTTTCAATCTTGCCTTTGGTTTGACTGTCTAGGTCGATGGTCACTTTAATGTCGGTTTCTTTGGTCGTGCGCACTACCGTAGCGATACGGCCTTTGCTCAATAGGGCATTGGCGATGTCGTCCCAGTTAAGGCTTTGACGGTCGTATTTAAAGCTTTTAATGCCCATGGCATTAGCAAGTTCTACGTCAGTGTCGCGATCGCCAATCACCGCTGAGGTGGTAAAGTCGATTTTACCTTGAGTTAAGTAGTCTTTCACCAGACCCAGTTTTGGTTTGCGACAGCTGCAGTTTTCATCATTAAAGTGTGGACAGATAACCACATCGTCAAATTTTACACCTTGGCTTGAAAAAATTTGCATCATCATATCGTGCGGGGCATCAAAGTCTTCTTTTGGAAATGAAGGCGTGCCCAAACCATCTTGATTGCTGACCATTACTAAGCGGAAACCGGCATTCTGTAATTTAAGTAACGCTGGGATGACTTGTGGTTCAAACACCAATTTTGCCAAACTATCGAGCTGCTTGTCGATGGCTGGCTCTTCAACTAACGTACCGTCGCGGTCTATAAAAAGGATTTTCTGTTTCATGCTAACTACCTTAATGGTGATATCTAATTCTTATTTATGATGTATAGGGTATTGACCGATATGCAACGTGTACTAACGCACTAACCAAATAACTGAATAATCACATCGGTTTCTTTGGCTGAGGTAAAACTAAAACGAATGGCATCAGCAAGGCGTGGATCTTTATACGCGCGAGCAACAACGCCGGAATCACTTAACCGTTTAGCGGCTGCTTGCACATCGTCAAATTGGGCTAAAATATAATTACCGTTGGCAGGTAACACCTTGGCCCCATAGGCTGTTAATGCATTGCTTAAGCGCTTACCTTGTTCAATTAAACTGGACACTTGAGTTTGCATTGTGTCGATACCAGCAGGGCTTAACGCTTTTACTGCAAGGTCTGATACGGGTAATGGCACCGGATAAGGTGCGATTACCCGCATCACTAAATCAATGATGTCATCACTTGCCAACATAAAACCACAACGTGCACCGGCTAAAGCAAACGCTTTAGATAAAGTGCGCAACACTACAAGGTTAGGATAGCTGCCAAGCAAATCTGCCACGCTGTAGTCTGAGCAAAATTCAATGTAGGCTTCGTCTACCACCACAATAGCATTAGGCGCAGCTTGAATAGCCTGCTCGATTTTCTCTTTAGCTATCACGGTGCCAGTTGGGTTATTTGGGTTACAAATAAACACAATTTTGGCGCTGCCTATTTGAGTTGGCCACGCACTTGGTAACTGGTATTCATCGGTTAAGCTTAGCGCTGTGACAGCTACATTAAAAGTAGCGGCACTAATTGAATACATACCATAAGTTGGACCAAAACAAGCAATACTGTCGACACCTGGGATACAAAATGTACGAATGAGCAATTCGATGGCTTCGTCAGCACCGCGGCTGGCAATAATGTTACTTGCCTTGACGCCTGAATAACTACTGTAAGCATTGATAAGTTCAGCAGGCTGGCATTCTGGGTAACGATTCACTTTATCAAGCTGGCTATTATTGAATGGTGATTCATTGGCATTAATCCAAATATCACCTCGTCCACCAATACGGCGTGCACTTTGATAGGGTGTTAACGTCAGTAATTCAGGTCTAGCCAAGTTTTTTGGATCAAATGGTGCTGCTAAGGTTTGGCTCATGGCTGTGTTCTCTACTTTCTACTCTATTTAGGTGCTAATTAGCGCTTAGCTATAGCGCTGATAATCCGAATGATTAATTACTAAAAACTGGATAAACGAATCGCGATTGCATTTTTATGTGCATCTAATAATTCATTTTCTGCCAACACCATCACTGTGTTTCCTAGCGTTTTAAGCCCTTGTTGGCTGAGCTCTTGTACAGTAAAACGCCGACTAAAATCAGCTAATGACAAACTTGAAACAGAACGACTATAACCATAAGTGGGTAAAACATGGTTAGTACCACTAGCATAATCACCAACAGATTCAGGGGTGTAAGCGCCTAAGAACACTGAACCCGCACCGCGAACTTGCTTAAGCACGTTACGTGGCGCATTAGTTTGAATGATTAAATGTTCTGGGCCATACAAGTTAGACACTTTAGCTGCTTGCGCCATATCGCTAACAATAATACTGCGGCTGCATTCTAGTGCTTCTGCGGCGATGTCTTTACGGCTCAACTGTGCTAATTGTTCAATTAACGCCTGGTTGACTTGTTCTGCTAGTGCTAATGAATCGGTTACTAACATCACTTGTGAGTCTGGACCATGTTCTGCTTGGGATAATAAATCGGCTGCAACAAAACCAGGATTTGCATCTTTGTCGGCAATCACTAGTACTTCTGACGGGCCTGCAGGCATGTCTATAGACACGCTAATCCGGTTGTCTTGTGATACTAATCTTTTGGCTTCAGTGACATAACGATTACCCGGACCAAATATTTTGTCGACATTTGGCACCGACTCTGTCCCAAATGCTAATGCCGCAATAGCCTGTGCACCACCCACTTGGAAAATATCGGTAATACCGCATACATTAGCCGCATAAATAATCGCATCATTAATCGGCGGTGGACTGACTAATACACGCTTTTCGCAACCGGCTATTCTTGCTGGTAACGCCAACATCATTACGGTTGATATTAATGGTGCGGTACCACCGGGAATATATAAGCCGACTCGCTCGATCGGTTCGCTTCGCAATTCACAACGAATTCCCGCTTGAGTTTCTATATCAACACCTTGAAACGCTTGCGCCTTGTGAAAGGTTTCAATGTTGTTAACCGCTTGCGCAACAGCTTGTTTAACGTCGTCACCTACACGCGCACATGCAGCAGCAATGTCGTCAGTTGATAACGCTAGCTCAGTCAGTTCAACACCGTCAAATTGCTTGTTATAAGCCAATAATGCGCTATCACCTTGAGCATTGACTTGCTCAATAATGTCACGAACACGTTGCTCTACACTTGCATCACCAATTAATGGCGAACGTGCTAACGTTTGTCGTTGTTGTTCGGTAGATAAAGAAGCCCAATCGAGAATTTGCATTTGCATTACCCCATCATTTTTTCAATAGGCATGACCAGAATTGAGCTTGCACCTAGTGCAGTTAATTCTTCCATAGTATCCCAGAATAAATCTTCTGTGCTCACCACGTGGATAGCCACACGATTAGTGTCGTCATTAAGTGGTAATACTGTTGGGTTTTCTGCGCCAGGGAGTAGGGCAACGATTTGATCTAACGTTTCAATTGGAGCGTGCAATAAGATGTACTTGCTTTCACGGGCCCGGATTACACCATTAATACGAGATAAAATTTTGTTGATTAGTGCTTGTTTTTCAGTCGATTGAGTTTTATTTGATTGAATAATGCAAGCCATTGAGCGGTAAATGACTTCGGTTTCATATAAGCCGTTTGCTTCAAGGGTGGCACCAGTAGAGACTAAATCACAAATGCCATCTGACAATCCAGCGCGTGGAGCAACTTCAACAGAACCTTTTAACATACAGTCGCTATAGTTAATGCCTTTTTCTTCCATAAAGCGGCGCAGTAAGTTCGGGTAAGAAGTTGCAATGCGAAGACCTTCAAGTGAGTTGGCATCTTTATATTCAAACTCATTCGGGACCGCAAGTGACAAACGACATGAACCAAAATCTAATTCACGTAATTTAGTGCATTCAGCCGGTTTGCTTGCTAGTTGGCGCTCAATTTGTTCTTCTTCTAGAACGTTTTCACCGATAATACCTAGGTCAACAACTCCATCCATTACTAGGCCCGGAATATCATCATCACGAACGCGTAATAAGTCGATTGGCATGTTGTCTGCGTGTGCAATCAAGCGTTGCTCATTAACGTTAAATTTAACGCCACAGCTTTTCAGTAATTGCTGAGATTCTTTAGATAAACGGCCTGATTTCTGGATGGCTATACGTAAACGCTTTGATTCACTCATGTGATACTTCCTTAATGTATTAATTATAAAATGTTGTAAATTTAACGGCTTAAATAAAAATTGAAATTTAGAAAACAAAAAACCCCTGAAATTCCTTCCAGGGGTTTATGTGAATATGTGTTCACCACCAGAAGGATAACGTCCTTCGGCAGTTAGCATCCGAAGGCTACCGCATATGGTGATGATGGTGGATTGTAGTCACTTGGATATTCATTTCAGTACTCTTTATTTGATATTTATTTAATATTAGTTAATCAGTTTAAATGAGGGTTTATGCACTCATTTATGTCGTGTTTATCGACTTGC
>NZ_JACJFI010000710.1 GCF_014164505.1 Shewanella sp. SG41-4
TTATATAGTGTTTCTTTAATCGTAATAGTGTTTGGTGACTTCATCACAATGTGGACTAATCGACAAATGAATTGGAAATTTTATAACGTTAATAATAAGTTTAGGCCTATAGCTAATGTGTAAAATAAGGCGATTATATTTTGTAACTTAAATGAATTGCTTGTATTAAAGTTAGCAAAGGGGGCAACATTAATGGAAGTAAATCGCTACGGGAAATCGGTCTCAATAAGCCAAAGTAAACCGGCAATGAGTAGCCCAAGTATCGGTGTATTAGGTGGCAAAGATTTATCGAACGAAATGAATAAATCTGACAAAGTGAATATCAGTGAGTCAGCAAGATTAGAAATGTTAGAGGAGTTGCATAGTGGTCAGTTTATCGATTTTACAGATGAAAATGGGCCATTCAAACTCGGATTGTTGGCTCTGGGTGATACTGCAATCCAGGGTTGGGCGGGTAAGGGGTTAAGTATTTCTGATGAGGCTATAATCACTGCTGGCAAAGTATTCAACATTGGTTTAAAGAAAAAGTTTGAAGAGAATGGATCTTCTCTTTCTGAAAGCGGTGGTCTTGCATTAAATAAACATCAGATTGTAATCAATTCTCAAGATGTTCCGGAGTGGTTCATTAGAGAATATGAGGATGCACTTTCTTCAATGGATAATGTAGAGATGAAAATGACTTTTGAAAAAGGCGATCTTTTCTTTTCATCAAAACAATCTGCGCGGAACGTTAATGCGTTAGCTAGTTATACATTAGTTGCAAAAGACATTTAACAAAACGCGTCTGCCGGACTCTATAAGTCGTCGATTTTTGGAATTATACGCAAAAATTAGCCTGCTTATTCCGCTGATGTGTTCGATGTTAAGTTCTGATGGAGATAATATGTCGCTTAAGATTGATCACCTTAAAATTTTGGTAGCATCAATAGAAAGAAG
>NZ_JACJFI010000711.1 GCF_014164505.1 Shewanella sp. SG41-4
CGCCAAAGCTAATGATGTAAGTTATCGTAAAGATCAGCTTAAGCGCTTACAAGAAGAAGTCATTGAACTTGAAGATGTTAAAACATTAGCTTTGGCGCTGAGTACGTTGTCATCACCCGTTGCGGTAACGTCAACTATGGTCATACGGCTTTCTACGCGCTCTTTGAGGTTAATGTATTCATCAAGGGAAATATCTGGCCAGTAGTTCGCTAACTGTATTGATTCATTCGGAGAGCCTATGCGGTCCACTCGTCCAAAGCGCTGAATAATACGTACAGGGTTCCAATGTATATCGTAATTAATAAGGTAATCACAATCTTGTAGGTTTTGACCTTCTGAAATACAGTCGGTAGCAATTAACAGGTCAATTTCTGCTGACTCTTCGGGTAATACTAAATGTTTTTCTTTTGAGCGCGGTGAAAAGAGCGTTAAGCATTCTTGAATGTCGTAGCCTTTTTTACGTGATTTTATCGTAGTTTTAGGGTTACCTTGCCCAGTTACTCTTGCTGTATGAAGATGCTTAGCTTGAAATAATTCAACCGCTAAATTGTTGTATAGGTACTCAGCAGTGTCGGCAAATGCTGTAAAAACAATCACTTTTTTATTATTTGGGTTTATCGGATTTTCTATTTTGTTTAGTACATGTTCTTTCAAATGCTGGAGCTTGGCGTCATGCTCTGGAGTAATAGTTTTCATTTCAGCCAATAAATCGCCAATAATTTCTAAGTCACCACTTAAATCTTGTTGCCAAGATGGAAGGTCCATATCCATTAGCTTTATTTTTATTTTGTTACCAATTTCCATTTCTTGAAATACTGGCATATCGTCATCTTCAACATCAAGAGCGGCCATAGCGCCTGCAAAGTCATCTATCTCAGTAACACCATCGTTATCGTAAAATGTTTGGATAGCCGCTAAGGTACGTGCGTGATTATC
>NZ_JACJFI010000712.1 GCF_014164505.1 Shewanella sp. SG41-4
TACATCACTGGATATTACAGTGAAACTAGACCCCATCAATATAATGGTGGGTTAACGCCAAATGAGTCAGAACGTTTATATTGGAATGACTCTAAAACCGTGGCCAATATTACTTGACCACTACATAATGAGTGTTGCTATCATTACCTCAATAAGACCAATACCTTTAACGTGTTTAAAATTTTTCACTGTCGTTCATCCTTAAACGTTGCCAGCTGCGTCCTGCAGTAACATTAAGATAGTATAGAAAATAACCAGTAGCTTTGCCGAGAAATATCTTTTCGTAAATACGTAAAATAGCCGCGACAATTAGCTTCGCTTTCAAGTAAGATATTTGGATGATGTTAGCAAGCATATAAATTGCAATGAGGACATGTGCTTAATCAACTTCAGTATGGAATTATAAATGGTTATTAAATACCTTTTTGTCCTGCTTACTGTAGTGGATTGACTGCTAGTAGGCACCATATTGAAGTGCAAATTTGCCTTGTTAACAAAACAAATTGCAAGTTAGCTATTACAGACTTGAACTAAACTATTTTCTTATCGATTTATCCCATCTCTTATCCCGAGTTGAGGTTAATCAAAAACTTAGCCGATGACAGGAGTATTTAATGAAAAAAGTCGAAGCGATTATTAAACCGTTTAAACTTGATGATGTGCGTGAAGCACTTGCTGAAATTGGTATTACGGGTATGACGGTATCAGAGGTTAAAGGTTTTGGACGTCAAAAAGGCCACACTGAGCTTTATCGCGGCGCTGAATACATGGTTGATTTTTTACCTAAGGTAAAAATCGAGTTAGTCATCCAAGATGAGATTCTTGAACGTGCTATTGATGTTATTGTTGATATAGCCAGAACGGGTAAAATTGGTGACGGTAAAATATTTGTAACTGATATTGAACGCGTGATT
>NZ_JACJFI010000713.1 GCF_014164505.1 Shewanella sp. SG41-4
TATTGAACAAGTTTATTAAACGTAACCTTCTTTTACCTTTGACTTAAATTCATTATTTATAGTAAAAATACCGAATATTTAATTTTTTTACATTAACTTTAAATTTTAAAAAACAAAGCTACCCCATATGGAAAGTAGAAGCAGGCACGTTTTGGGGCCAAAATTGGTTAGCCCCTAAACCCATTCATGAATACAACTTCTAAACTGCAAAATCCCTGTATAGCACTATTGACAGGCAATGATTTAAACTTAAAAAAAAGACGCATCCCAGCAGACGGCTAAAAGCTGAGTTGATTTGTCATCTAAACAAGCATGCTAAGTTATATAGCAATATTATTTTTAGCAATTAGCTATTGATTAATATAGACAATTGAAGGATTTCGGTAACTCTGGTATAAAGACACCCAAAACTGTTCTGGAAGTAATTTAACATGCGAGTTCAAATTGAATAATTCAGATTTCCAATTTAGTAGTGATAATTGGTGGTTAAACGAAATCCCTTGTGTTCATCGAATTTACGATACCCTCCCCCTAGATGGAGCTCATGGTATTCAGCACTGTCTTGGGATGACTATATCTCTTAAGTTACTAAATCAGAAATTGGAGCAATTATCTAACCATGTTCATGAGTCAAATAAAGCGAGCAATTCAAACAAGAAGGTATTGGTAACTTTCGATGATGGCCATAAAGATGTACTTAAAACATTGCCAATGCTGAAAAAGTTTCCAAATATACAACCAATACTTTTTATCACAGGTAAACAGTTGCGAGGTGATGTTCAGCCATACCCTTTAACAGCCCTCTATACGTGGTGTGCTGCCCACAATAAAAATCCAAATGATTTGAAAGATGAACTCGGGTTTGATCGAAAATTTCTAAAGCTGCAACCTGAAGAACATCAAAGAGCTTTA
>NZ_JACJFI010000714.1 GCF_014164505.1 Shewanella sp. SG41-4
GTAATATCTTTTTATATCCAGTTAATTTCGAACCTGGTGATACCCATACTTTTTATCTGAAAATTGACAGTAAAGGCAGCATCAGTTTGCCATTAGTATTGTGGTCATCAAACGATCTCACTCGGCTTACGGAAACTAAAAACTTATTCAGTGGCATGCAAATAGGACTATTACTCGCTATTTGTTTGTTCAGTTTATTTATAGCTTTTGAATCAGCATCTTATAGTTATAGTTATTACAGCGGCTATGTATTAGGACTCACATTGCTCACGGCGACAATGTATGGTGTTTCATTTCGCTATTTGTGGCCTCAATGGCCGATTATGCAGCAATATATTTTTATCATTATCACCCCATTAACACTGGGCTTTTCATTGATGTTTACTGAAAAAGCATTGCAGCTTAAATATCATAATCTAAAAATGCTGCGTATTTGCCGAGTGATGGCCGTCATTTGTTTTGGTTTAACTGTTGTTATGCCATTTATTAACTACAGTTTTGCTCTGTATCTGCTCGCATTTGTAGTGCTAACCATCAGTACAATCCTAATGGCTTTCTCATTGATCCAAGCCTTTGGAGGTCAACGTAATGCACCTTTATATGCTATTGGCCGTATTTGTTTTATGGCTGGCTGCATTATCACTGGGCTAATTTATCTCGGGCTAATTACACTCAAGATATCACCACTAATACCCGTCATGGTAGGAATCACTTTTGAAGTAATCACCATGGCTGCAGTACTCGCCTTACGTTATAGCGATGAGCGCAAAGCCAAATTTGAGATCCAGCAACAGACATTAGAACAAGCAGAACGACTGCGTGAAATCCGTGAAGAAGCTTTACAGAATGAAGCTGAAAATAGTGAAAAACTTGAGCAAATGGTACAAGAGCGCACGCTTGAGTTAGAAAT
>NZ_JACJFI010000715.1 GCF_014164505.1 Shewanella sp. SG41-4
AAGCGTTCGACCCTGTAATAGATTCTGAGTTAATACTTAGCATTGATAAGAGTCTGTGACTAAATAGCAGCACAATGAATGCTGTCAATCGTTTCTTACTCCAACATGCTAGGTAATCAGCGCTTCTGATGTCGATAAATTTAATGCTCTAATTGTATTCTTGCCTTGATTTTTGGCGACATAGAGCGCTTCGTCTGCTTTAGATAATAGTTGTTTTGAGAGATTTTTACTGACTAAGTGTTCTGCTCCTGAGCTCACCATCCCAAAAGAACATGAAGCACTAAATTGCACTGCGCTTAGCCCAAATGTGGTCTCAAATATACTCTTTTTTATCCGTTCAACGATTTCATAAGCCTGCTGTTCATCTAAGTCAATAAGTAAAAGAACGAATTCATCCCCTCCCAAACGGGCAAAGCAATCAATAGAACGAATGTTCTTTTTGACAATCGTTGCTATTTTTTTGAGTAATTCATCTCCGTTTATATGTCCATAACTGTCATTAATAGTTTTAAAGTTGTCTATATCAAATATACATAGGTGCAATTTAATTGAATGGTTTCTCGACATTTTATTAATGGCTTCGGTCAAACGGAATTCAAAGTAGCTGCGTGAGAAAGCTTGAGTGAGATGATCATACATAAGGCGAGTATTTAACTGCCGCCTTTGCTCATAAAGGTCATCAATGTGAAGAACCAGGATCCAAGCGTTACAGCATGTTACTAAAAAAGAACCAACCCATGTTAAGGGGGGCAGATCAATAATCTGTATTCCTGTTAACGTATCCGCTACGCCAGTTACCATCCATATGCTCGCGGCTCCTAATAGTAATTGCACTGTACCAAGAGAATTATTATCTTTATTTTTGTATTGACGTAAATAGACTCGGGTAAGAATAACGATACAGTATCC
>NZ_JACJFI010000716.1 GCF_014164505.1 Shewanella sp. SG41-4
TTCAAAAACGAATTTCATTATAAGCACTAGTGATGAGCGAAGTTATCATCCTTTATCGCAAGCCGAAAATATTAGTAAAGATAAAATACAAAATCTAGAACAACGTCTTATGCAATCGGAAGTTGATTTGCTCACCAGTATTGGAGAGTCAGAAGAATATATGCGTTTATATAATTCATTTCCTGAAATGAAATCGCATCTTGAGTCACAATATATGCTTGCTAGAGAAAATAGTTCGAAGTTACTGGGACAGATAAAGGCAATTAAGTCTGTGCTCACTCACCAACAGAAGTAAATATAATGCAACTAAGGCAATGGCAGTCAGAGTGCGTCAATCACGCCACAAAGCAATTTAGTGCTAACCAGAGACACTTCCTCTGCTTAGCTACTCCAGGGGCAGGAAAGACGGTTATGGCATCTGAAGTGGCCGCTAGATTATTTGAACAAGGCCTTATCGATTTTGTTCTTTGTTTTTCGCCTTCAGTGAATATCGCACAGGGAATTCAGAAAACATTTTCACAACGGTTGTCATGTCGTTTTGATGGTGTGATTGGCTCTATCGGTTGCTCTTATACTTATCAAGGAATGCTATCTTTTAAAGAAGACTTTTGGCAATTACTAGAGAAGAATCGAGTTTTAGTGGTCTTTGATGAGATCCATCATTGTTCAGGGAGAACGATTGAAGATGCAAATGTATGGGGTGAAGAAATTTTACTCAACATACAAGACAAGGCTCGGTACACTTTAGCTTTGACGGGAACGCCATGGCGTTCAGATCAGTCTCCAATTGCCTTGTCTCGATATACTGATCCAGATAATAAAATTCAATGCGATTTCATTTATGGTCTAAAAGAAGCCATTGCTGACATTGTATGTCGCAGCCCCAAAATAGTACTGATAGAT
>NZ_JACJFI010000717.1 GCF_014164505.1 Shewanella sp. SG41-4
TCTCCGCCACCTAGTCTTTTCAATCTAAAAATTGCACTATCATCTTTGTTTTGAACATCTACTATTTGATATTCAACACCATGCTTAAGATCATCTAAATAAAATTCATCACTGAGTTCAAGTAGTTTTACTCGTAAAGGTTTGTCTTGGTCTAAGTGATGCTTTAATGGCAACTTAATCCGAGCACCACCGACTGATAAATCCAGTGTTGCACCATTGACCTCGGTTATTCCTTGCTGAGAAACCATAATTCGAATGCTATAATTCATTCGTTCTTCACAGCGATTAAAGTAGCTACCAAGTACAACGCCAGGTACTAAAAATGGATTTTCTTCGTCAATAACCTCAACTGGAACGTTTTCTCTGAGTTTAAGGCGTCGAAGTTTATGCGCTTTTATAACGTGCTCGTAAACGCCTAAGGTATATTTGTTACGGTATAATGGCAGTGCTTGTAGCAGGGCCTCTTTAGCGGGTTCATCTAGGAAATATCTTTGGTTTGCGACGACAACTTCTTCGCAAGGCAGTTCCGTTTTATCTCGTAAATCTATAATTCGTGTGCATAAAGATGAGATACGGTTTAGCTCCATTTTCAATAGAAAACGGGTTGAATTCGATTCGTCAACTGTTAACTGCTCAAACACGTCCTGAAAATCAGGTTCCATGATCAGTGGTTTTAGTTGTTCAATTAATGCCCTGTGGTTATCTAAACTCATTATTTTATCGTTTTAAATGTTTATTGTGAGTCTGGCTGATAATTTTATCGGCAAGAAAGTGCTGATCTTTATAGTAATATACATTTCAATGTTGTTCGATAGGTATGCACAAATGATATTGTTGTTAATTACCCTGAAACGAAGACTAACATAGCGTATTAATGGTAGTGCTGTATTGATG
>NZ_JACJFI010000718.1 GCF_014164505.1 Shewanella sp. SG41-4
TAAAAATTCTGAAACTACTAAATGGTCAAAAATCGTTCCTCTTTTTCGGACAAGTAAAGAACATTCTGAAAGTATTCCTACTATGGCTATTCTTTTGCAGCAATACGAACTATGTCTATTTAACGCCAACATAGACACAGAAAGTAATGTATTTTTTATGTCCGGAAAAAACATAGCTCCAGATGAATTCGTTCATTTTATCGAAAACGATATCCAATTACCTCCCTATACTCAAGCACAAGTCAAATATTTCGACGAGGATGAAGTTACATTTTCACCTGTAAAAGTTGGTTCATTGATAACACCTCACTCATTAAGGGCTATGATCGATAGTGTTTACAGTCCTGCATTGGGTGAAAAAATCGTTTCTCAGTTAATGACAGGGCAAACAGAAGCCGCAGTCGGATATTATACTGTTGAACTAGATGTTGCATCTTCAGATTTACTTCACCATATGTCTTCATTGATGAACTTAAGCGGAAGACGTATAGCGAATAATATATCTTTGGATAAAGCTGATTTCCTAAACCGTTTATCTAAAGGTACAGCAGAAGAGGATTACCAAACTATATCTTTGAGTTTTGGGCATGATATCCCGAACTTAGATAGCGACTTACCTTCAACTGGATTATCTGCTTTACGTCTTGCGACAGCGAGTGATCTAGCATTTAATCGGACTCACATATGCCCATTCAATAACAAGTGCCCTAGAAGTATAGTAATTGAGATTGGTGAGTTTTCTTGCTCTAATTGTCCTTATACAGTTACCACAACTAACCATATACCAGCTATTGCTGGGGAGATTAGAAGACTTTCTGAGCCCTTGGTCAGCGCGAACAAAAAGCTCAAAAACACATTACAAGACTCAGTCGATATGGAAAAACTAAAGGC
>NZ_JACJFI010000719.1 GCF_014164505.1 Shewanella sp. SG41-4
AATAATGAGATGGACCCACCCTTCTAATCGGCTTCATAGTGAGCCATGATAAGTTTGTACACTTTATCAACAAAGGGCGGGTCCGAATATGAAGATTACAACAATTGGTTTAGATATATCAAAGACTATTTTCCACATGTTTGCCGTTAATCAAGCTGGAAAGTTAGTTAAAAAGAGAGCAATTAAGCGTGCCGACTTGCTCAGTGTCTTTGCCCGGTTAGAGCCAACGTTGATTGTGATGGAAGCCTGTGGCGGAGCTAATCATTGGGCTAGAGAATTTATTAAATTAGGGCATCAAGTTAAGCTCATTGCGCCTCAATATGTTGTGCCTTATCGTCGTAAAAACAAAAATGATTTTAATGATGCAGAAGCCATTGCTGAAGCAGCGCAACGACCAAATATGACATTTGTACCGATAAAAAGCGTCGAGCAAGAAGACATTCAAATGGTGCTGCGCATAAGAAAGCGACATGTAAAAACGATGGTCGCAATCAACAATCAAGTTAGAGGCTTTCTTGCTGAATATGGTTTATGCGCTGCAAAGGGGAAAACCGCATTAGCGGCTCGGTTGCCTGAATTTATAGATGATGAAAGCAATGAGTTATCGGCTTTTGCACGAGAAAGTTTTCGCGAACTTTATGCTGACTTTGTTGCAGCGCAAGAGAAAGTTGAGTTTTACACGAAGAAGATAAATGTTTATACAAGAAATAATCCTATCTGCAAGCGAGTAAAAAGTGTCATTGGTGTAGGCCCAATGACAGCAGCAGAACTATATGCGTCCATAGGTGACGGAAAAATGTTTCATAATGGTCGACATTTTGCTGCTTGGTGCGGATTAACACAAAGGCAAAACTCAAGTGGTGGCAAAACCATGCTGTCTGGCATCACGA
>NZ_JACJFI010000071.1 GCF_014164505.1 Shewanella sp. SG41-4
TGTTGTTGAAAATAAGCCAACATCATCTTTACTCGAGAGGAATCCGCATTACGATCTAAGCGCTTATATAATTTCTCCATATCTAGATGGCAATTAGCAACGTAATCAAGTAGCTCACTTAGTTGTTGGATCCGCATAAAACTCACCTCGTTTAAAACCCTAACTCTTGGGAAAATCTATCTTGAGTTGATTATCAAAGATAACAACAGTAAATGATTTGAACCAGATCATGTTTTACTTCACCAATATGCTCTTACTTTAGAGATCCATGAAGAAGTGAGCACTAGATCACTTGTTTGTTGATTGCAAAACGATTTACTCAAACTGAAATGATGCAAATTTATTAAAATGAAAAGGTTCGGACTAATTTAAATCAGAGTGTTGAACTGTAGAAAATGTAGATAGCATGTATCAAAAGTTGTTCGAACTGATGACAGTTTTTTAACGTCTAGCTTGACAAAAAAAGGTAGCGAATTGTCTAAAAGCGCAACTGAAAAAATGTCGCATTAGTCATTGATAGGATTTAGAACAAACAAGATTCGGTGCAAATAGGATTAAACTAAGGTGGTGATTTGGAGCGACGTTTGTTTATAAATAAAGAGGGGGTCGAACTGATGACCACGTTAGAACGTCTGGCTTGGCAAACAAAAAGGTATCACATTTTCTAAGGGCGCAACTGAGCTAACGTCGCAAATCAAAAATCAATTCAGGTTTAACGCTTAGATTTTTGGCTAGGAATTTTTAGCAGGAAGAGTTTGAAACTAGAAGATTGATTTGGAGCGACCTTTATTTTCACAAAAAGAGGTTCGAACTGATGACCGCTTTATGACGTCTAGCTTGGCAAACAAAAAGGTATCGCATTTTCTAAGGGCGCAACTGAGCTATTGTTGCATTTCAAACTAGGGAAGTGATTTGGAGCGACGTTTCTTTATAAATAAAAAGTGGTTAGAACTGATGACCGCTTTATGACGTCTAGCTTGGTAAACAAAAAGGTATCGCATTTTCTAAAAGCGCAACTGAGCTTATGTTGCATTTTAAACTAGGGAAGTGATTTGGAGCGACATATCAGGTTCGAACTGATGACCTATACCTTGGCAAGGTATCGCTCTACCAACTGAGCTAATGTCGCGTACTGTTTGCTTCATTATAACAATCTGCAAGGTATCGTCTTTCAACCTATGCCAACTGAGCTAATGTCACATACTTTCAAATTTCAATACAACTTTCTATAACTCAGAGTTTGGCGCTCTGTAGAAAGTTGAGGCCGCATTATAGGTAAATTTTACTATGCTGCAACCCCCTTTTTAAAAAAAATTGTTCGATTGGTTAAATTTTAAATACTTCTTTGCGATAAAACTGCATTTCAGCAATAGATTCCTTAATATCTTCTAATGCTTGGTGAGTATTTTTCTTGCTGAAGCCATTCATTGTTTCAGGACTCCAACGACGAACCAATTCTTTAACTGTGCTCACATCAATGTTGCGATAATGAAAGAACTCTTCAAGTTCCAGCATGTATTTATTCAAGAAGCGACGATCTTGACCAATACTATTACCGCACATTGGTGATGCGCCTTTAGGCACGTACTGAGCTAAAAAATCAATCGTTTGTACTATCGCATCTTGTTCAGAACATTTACTGGCACGCACACGGTCAACTAATCCAGACTCTCCGTGATGTTTTTGATTCCAATCATCCATGCCTGCTAATACTTCATCGGTCTGATAAATGGCTAGAACAGGGCCTTGAGCAATGATATTGAGTTCTTGATCGGTAACTAGGGTTGCAATTTCAATGACTCGATCGACATCTGGTTCTAAGCCTGTCATTTCCAAATCAACCCAAATTAGATTATTCGCATCAACAGCCATTTATGCCGCCTTATGTTATCTGTCGCCTAAATTCAGGCATTTTTATAAAAGAGTGTGTATCATACTGTTTTTTTGACACACAAAAAAACACCTATTTAATGAAGATAAGCCTGTGAGTAAAAAGAAACCCCTAAGCCAGGGCCAATTACGCCGAATGCGAGCTAATCAGACTAAGCGATTAAAGCGCAGTGATGACAACACTCAACATACTGAGTTACAGGACAATCTGTTAGGTCCTGAGCAAGCTGGAGTGGTTATTTCGCGCTTTGGTCAGCATGCTGATATCGAAACGGCAGACGGAACGGTATCGCGGTGTAATATTCGTCGCGCGGTAACCAGTTTAGTCACTGGTGATAATGTTGTCGTCAGACTAGCGACAGAAGTCCAGTCAGGCTCAAGCATTGGCGGTATTGTTGAAGCCGTTCACCCCCGAAAATCTTCTTTAACACGACCAGATTTATACGATGGCGTAAAAATTATTGCCGCCAACATCGATCAAATCTTAATTGTGTCATCGGTATTGCCTAGCTTTACTACGCAAATTATTGACCGATACTTAGTGGCTTCAGAAGACACTGATATTAAACCGATCATCATTTTGAATAAAATTGATTTATTGGATGACACCAATCGTGATGAAATCGAAACGGCATTAACACGTTACCAAAATATTGGTTATCAAGTTTTTCGCGTCAGTAGTCACACCGGTGAAGGCGTTGAAGACCTCAAAGCATTGCTCAATAACAGCGTCAGTGTTTTTGCAGGTCAGTCTGGTGTTGGTAAATCATCTTTAATCAATGCATTGATGCCAGACGCAGAACTGCTAATTGGAGATGTGTCAGGCAACTCAGGTTTAGGGCAGCACACTACAACTACAGCCAAATTACTGCACTTTGTTAGCGGCGGTGATTTAATCGATTCACCCGGTGTTCGCGAATTTGCATTATGGCATTTAGATGCCATAAGAGTGGGCTGGTGTTTTGTTGAGTTTAGAGACTTTTTAGGCTCATGTAAGTTCCGCGATTGTAAACATGGCGACGACCCGGGTTGTGCTTTACAGCAGGCTTTAGCTGATGGAAAAATAACTCCAGACCGCTTTAGTAATTACCAGCGTATAGTTGCCAGTTTAGACGAACAACGTCATGCACGACATTTCCGTGCTATTGATGAATAATACTCAATAGAATAATATTTCATGGCTCAACCAGATTAGAGAAAAGGGAAACACATTGGACTCTATTAAAATTGCTTTGCAATACATGCTACCAAAACATTTTCTGTCGCGTTTAGTGGGCAAGTTTGCTGCTGCTGAAGCTGGCGTTATGACCACAGCAGGCATTAAATGGTTTATCAAACAATACAAAATTGATATGTCAGAAGCGCAGCAATCTGAGCCCGAAGCCTATAAGACTTTTAATGCATTTTTTACGCGTGCATTAAAGCCTGAACTCAGACCTATTTGCCAAGAAAGTAATATGATGGCGCACCCTGTTGACGGCGCTGTAAGCCAATGCGGTCCAATTGAAGCCGGCAATATTTTCCAAGCAAAAGGTCACAGTTACACCTCTGAAGCATTATTAGGTGGTAACAAAGCCGATGCTGCACGTTTTGATGGTGGTGATTTTGCTACCATTTATTTGGCCCCAAAAGATTACCATCGCTTGCATATGCCTATCACAGGTACATTATCAAAAATGACTTACGTACCAGGTGATTTATTTTCGGTTAATCCACTTACTGCTCAAAACGTGCCAGGACTATTTGCCCGTAATGAACGTGTCGTGGCCATATTTGAAACCGAAGTGGGTCCACTTGCAATGGTACTGGTTGGTGCAACTATTGTTGCCAGTATTGAAACCATATGGTCTGGCACGGTAACACCACCAGGCGGTAAGCAGGTATTTAGCTGGGACTATCCAACCACGGGTCCAGAAGCCGTAACCTTAGAAAAAGGGGCTGAAATGGGTCGCTTTAAATTAGGTAGTACTGTTGTGATGTTATTTGCCCAAGATGCTATTGAAACATTTGCTGATGGTGTCGAACCTGGTGAAACGACTCGTATGGGTCAGCCTTTCGCTAAACTCACAACGCAGTAACCAACATGACAACAACTAAACCACACTCTGGATTAGTTGAGTTACATTTAGCCGTACTGCTCTTTGGTGGTACGGCTTTATTTTCTAAACTCATTCCCCTTAGCGCACTTAATATTACCTTTTTGCGTTGTATCATCGCTGCTATCGTACTCGCAGCAATCGTTAAAGCCACCAAACGCCCACTAAGGTTACAACGCCAACAAGATTATTGGGCAGCCTTAGTGCTAGGCACTTTAGTGTGTCTACATTGGGTTACCTATTTTGCGGCGATGCAGTTGTCATCCGTTGCCATTGGTATGATTGCATTTTTTACTTATCCCGTCATGACGGTATTAATCGAACCATTAATCAATAAAACACAGCTAAAACTTGTGGATGTGATATCCGGTATCGCGGTATTAGCTGGAGTAATAATGCTGATCCCCGAGGCAAATCTGAATAATGACACGACCTTAGGCATTATTGTTGGTGTTATTTCAGCGGCTTTATTTACCTGCAGAAATTTGCTTCACAAACGCGTGTTTTCGCAATATAGCGGTCCACATGCTATGTTTTATCAAACACTGATAACCTTAATCCTATTAAGCCCCTGGCAAGATGTCGCAGCCCAAAACATTAGCCAGACCACTTGGGGATTGGTTTTGTTACTTGGCATAGTATTCACCGCCTTACCGCATGCATTATTTACCACGGCACTGCGTTTTTTAAGCGCTAAAACGGTAGGGTTAGTGTCGTGTTTACAACCGTTTTATGGTGCAATGCTCGCATTATTAATTTTAGACGAACAACTCACCACACGAACCCTTATAGGAGGAACGATTATTGTGGCAACGGCTTTATTTGAAACCCAACAAAGTCATCAAAAAAGTAGAGCATAATCACGCAAATTTGCTACCATGGCCTTACTCCAACCTGAGCAAAGTATTATGTTACGTTTAGCGTGTTTATTCCTGTGTTTCCTTATCGTTAATACACTGTCGGTTTCTGTATTCGCCAATACTCCCCTAACCCTAGATAAACGTTTGGGGCTCAATAGCCAAGCCGAAAATCAGCCGCTTGACATCGCCTCTCAAATTACAGAACTGCAAAGCAGCATCGAAAAGCTGCAAATAGAGCAGCAAACTTATACCAATATTGAACAATCAAACAACGAAACCAAGCTCTCACTAGCAGGGCAACTACGTGAAGCACAACTAGTATTAAGTCTTGATGAAGATATCGATCTTGATCAGCAAGCCTCAATGGCCTATTTTCACTTATCTGAATTGAAAGAGACAGAGTCGAGTCTTAATGATAAGTTGCGTCTAATTTCACAACGCCAAACACTATTGCCAGACTCAATAGTCCAAGCACAAAATGCCTTAACTCAGCATAATAAAACCCTTCAAGTGCCTATTGATACTCCGTTAGGCCAACGTAACAAGCTTCAAGCTGAACTTCTGGCACAACATATTGCGACCTTGCAATCGGAACGTTTAGCTAACCCTAAGCAATTAGAGATCACCCAACTACAACAACAGTTAAATCGCTTATCGTTAAGCCAACAAGAAAGCTTTATCGAGCTTATCAACAAACATAATATCGAGTATCGCCAGCAGCAAACCGCAGACACCATAGCCGAAAACTTAATTGATGCTCAAGAACTGGCGGATCCATTATCTCAAGAATTAAGTAAGTTAAATCAATATTATGCAGAGCAATTACAAACCATTACTAGCAATATAAAATCTGCAATAGAGAAACAGCAACGCATTGAAAAACGCTATCAATCTCAAAATGCACAGCTATCAAATGTGCTTGAGCAAATTACCTGGGTTAAAACTAATTCTGCATTTGGCGATCGTTTCTTACAGATGTTGCAATCATTACCTAAACCTCCGAATCTCGACAAATTGCAAACAGAATTAGCTGATACAAGGCTACAGCGCTACCAATTAGAACAACAACAAGCGCTAAATAGTCAGCAACTCGATGACAGCAAAATGTTTAATGAAACCCAAATTAAATTATTACAATCACAACAAGTACTCATAGAACAACTATTGCAGAGCTATGATCAATATTTAGCTGAATTTGCCAAATTGCGCATTGGTTATGAACAGTTAAACCAGCTGTATAACACTTTAAAAAACACTCTTAATGAGCATTTATTTTGGGTACCTAATGCCCCTAGTATTGGCGCGTTATGGCTAACTGACTTAAGCCACAGTAGCTTGTGGTTACTGCAACCGAGCCAGTGGCAGTCATTACAGCTAGCTTGGTCTGAGCAAAGCAATTACTGGGCTTGGTGGGGTATTTTATTATTGTGCTGTTTAATGGCACAAGACATGCTGACACCTAAGTTCAATCAAGCGATTGGACGCTATGCAATTTTTGTCGGTAATGTGACTCAAGATAAATTTAAATACACCATCAAAACCCTGATCATCAGCTTAGTGTATGCCCTAATAAAACCCTTACCGGTGATCATGGCTGGATTTATATTTTCGCGATCAGAGCAAAATATGGTGTATGCCGTCGGAGTAGGTATCTTAGCCATTGGTGTCAGTTATCTTATTTACCAATTCTTTTACTTGTTAACGGTTGATAAAGGCATTTTGATTAGCCATTTCAGACGGCCGAAGAAAATTGTAAAGCAAGCACAACAAACCATGGCTTCGTTTGTAATGGTATCGGCACCATTAATCGGTTTAATGGGCTTTACCGAAGCATTAGATACTTCATTAGTACGCAACAGCCTTGGCCGTGGTGCATTTATTGTTTTCTGTATTGTGTTATGCCTGCTGTATAAAGATATCATGTTACTTATTGGCCAATATCGCAAAAATAAACCTAACGCCACTAACATGGAACTGATTCAAAAATCGGTATGGACACTCCTCGTTGTCACGCCAATTTTTAGCGCGATTTTGGCAGGGATAGGCTACTACTTCACGGCTTTTCAGCTGCTTTTACAACTACAAATATCGGTACTATTAGGCCTAGGTTTTTTACTAACCTATCAGCTCATTAAACGTTGGATGTTAATCGAACGTCGCTTAATCGCCTTTGACCGTGCCAAAGCCAAACGCGCTGAAAGACTGGCACAACGTGAAAGAGGCGAAATGAACAATGAGCCAATAGAAACCTACGAAGAGCCTGTGGTTGATTTAGAAACCATCTCTAGCCAATCACTAGGCTTGGTAAGATCGATCCTCATTTTAGCTTTTTTTGCCAGTTTATTAGGCATTTTGGCGCAAACGCATACCGCAGTATTCTCATTTCTAGATGGCATCACCTTATGGACCACCAATAGCAATGTAAATGGTATTGAGCAACAAGTGCCGATTACATTAAAGTCGATTTTATTTGGCATCATGCTAGTCGGGTTCTCGGTTGTTATTGCGAAAAATCTACCCGGCTTACTTGAATTAATGCTCTTACAAAGGCTAGATTTATCGCCAGGCACAGGTTTTGCTATCACCACGGTGAGTAGCTACCTTGTGGTATTTTTTGGCATGCTGTTCGGGTTTTCAACCTTGGGCATGGAATGGTCAAAATTACAGTGGTTAGTTGCCGCATTATCCGTGGGGTTAGGTTTTGGTCTCCAGGAGATTTTTGCCAACTTTATTTCCGGTATTATCATTCTATTTGAAAAACCGATCCGTATTGGTGACACGGTGACGATCCGCGATCTCACCGGTACCGTCAGTAAAATTCAGATTAGAGCAACCACGATTGTCGATTGGGATCGTAAAGAAATTATCGTACCTAACAAAGCCTTTATCACCGAACAATTGGTTAACTGGTCTTTATCAGATCCTATTACCCGCGTTATTGTTACGGTATCGGTGTCTCGTGATTCAGATCCAGCTAAAGTCGAAATGTTATTGCATCAAGCAGTGCGCGAGTGTGACTTATCATTAACCACCCCAGAACCCGAAGTGTGGTTTGCGGGTTTTGGTCAACACACTCAAGATTATGAAGTACGTTCGTATGCTAAAGACATGTCTGATCGTTGGCCGCTTCGCCATAATCTACACAAGCGAATTAGTAAAAAATTAAAAGATAACAATGTTGAACTTGCCTACCCTCAAATGGAAGTTCATATTAATCATGCGCCTAAAGAATCCACCGGATTATACAAAGGCTAAGCTAAGAATTGATTAAGGACACCTATGCTCGTTTTTGCTCACCGCGGCGCCAGCGGTTATGCTCCAGAAAACACCTTAGCCGCGATGGACAAAGCGCTCGACTTGGGTGTTAATGCCATTGAACTGGATGTGCATTGTGTTGAAGGTGAATTAGTGGTGTTTCATGATCGCCGCTTAGAAGGTAAATCAACAGGAACAGGACTAATTCATTTAACAACCAAGGCCGCATTAGCTCAATTTACTGTTGACGGACAAGCAATCCCCACGCTATGGCAAGTACTCGAGCGAGTCTATGTAAGAAGCAAAGGCTCGTGTACCATCAACATCGAATTAAAAGGTATTGGCTGCGTACAACCGTTTATCACCTTATATCCTCAAGCGTTAGAACAGCTTAGTTTCACTCCAGAACAGCTGTTAATATCATCCTTTAATCATCCTTATTTGGCGCAGATAAAACAATCTTTCCCGCAAGCGGTGATCGCACCACTATTAGCAGGGATCCCGCTCGACTTAGCTGAAATAGTGACAACACTTAATGCCTATTCTATTAATCTGGATGTTGGTTTTATTAATCAAGCCATTGTTGATGATGCACACCAGCGAGGCGGCAAAGTATTTGTTTATACGGTCGATAATCCACAAGATATTCAAGCATTAAAAGCAATGGGAGTGGACGGTATATTCAGTAATTACCCAGACAAAGCCATTGCAGCAGCAATGATGCCGATAACAACCGATTATAGCGCTTGGTTTGAGTAATTTATTTATCCAAAGTACGGCAATGAGGTTAATGTGGCACATAAACTATTATTATTGACCAGAGAAAACGATCGATACCGTCAACTATTAACAAAGCTTTGTCTGCCAAACCTCGACATTGTTGACGATCTGATTGTTAATGATCTAATTGTTGATAAGCTTGTGGTTGATTCTGGCCAGTTCACTGGCGGCAATATTAACCATGCCGATATTTGGTTAGCAGAACCTCATCTAGCGGCTTCATTATTGCCGCATGCAACAGCACTAAAATGGTTACAATCTACCTTTGCCGGTGTCGATGTATTAATGCATCCATCGTTACCACATGATTATTTACTCACCAACATTCGCGGTGTATTTGGCCCGCTTATGAGTGAATATGTGTTTGGCTACCTGCTAAGCCATTATCGACAGCATAATATGTACACTCAACAGCAACAGCAGCAACGTTGGTTAGCGGGTAGCTATGGTACTTTGCAAGGGTTGCAACTATTAATACTAGGCACCGGTTCTATCGCCGAGCACCTTGCAAAAACAGCTCATCATTTTGGTATGACCGTCAGTGGGCTGAATCGAAAAGGAGCTCCTGTTAGTGGCTTTGATAACATCGACACCATTGATAAATTAGCCGACTATTTGCCTCTAGCAGATGTGATTGTTAGCGTATTGCCCAATACACCTCAAACCAAGCACATATTAAATGCGCTTAACCTGCCCTTATTAAAGCCTGATGCCATGTTATTTAACATTGGCCGAGGTAACGCCATTGAATTAGATGCGTTACAAGCTGAATTAACCTTACAACCACAACGCCAAGCCATATTAGATGTATTCGAACAAGAGCCCTTACCTGCTGATCATCCACTATGGCATTACCATAACGTCACTATCACACCGCATATCGCTGCACCAAGCTTTCCTGAGCAAGTGATAAAGATATTCAGCCACAACTACCAACTATGGCAACAATCTAAGCCATTACAGTATGTGGTCGACGTTAAACAAGGTTACTAAAGCTGCAATCAATTTAGGATTAAGAGGTACGTTCGAGGAGGTTTTGACCACTTTTGTACATAGCATTAAGCATGTCTTAATCTGAACTGGCTTGTATTTAACATTGGTAGCTTTAACTAACCGTTGTGTTTGTCACAACAAAAATATTCCACATCAACATCTTAACTAAAAACCTCACCTCTTTTTCACAATTATAACGATGCCCATTTTGCTAAGAAAGATGAGCTAGATCAAACTGTCTTAAAAATGATCACTACATAAGAAAAATAGTTATTGCCAATGATAACTGTTTTCATTTAGAATTAGATTACTTTCTAGATATGACCCATTTTTGAATGAAGAGGCTTTCCCTATGTTCGTTTGTCTTTGTCATGCGATTACCGACACTCAAATCAAAGCTGCTGTTCGCTTAGGTGACAGTTCGTTGTCTGATGTAAAGAAACGTCTTGGCGTTGCTGACCAATGCGGAAAATGTGCCCGCATGGCTAATCAAATCATTCAAACACAACTTGAGTACGAACCTAATTTCTATGAAGTTGCATAGTCGCATCAATATATAAGTCGACTCTGCTTCCATAAAAAAATGCTGCTCATATGAGCAGCATTTTTTTATTCTACCATCCAGTAATCTTACTCGTGTATATCCAGATTATCGTCTTGCAAGCCGTCTTCTGCCAAAGGCCCAAATTCAACTTCAACACTGTCTACGCGTTGTAATCCTCTTGGCAACTTAGCTCCACGACGACCGCGCTCACCACGATAGTGCTCTAAATCGCTTGGTTTCAAGGTTAGCTTACGCTTACCTGCCCACAAGGTTACTGCTGTATTATGCGGCACAACATTTAGGTGCAAAAGTAACTCTTCACGATTTTTAGCACGATCGGTTGGAATACCAATAATCTTATTGCCTTTACCTTTTGATAGTTGCGGTAAAGCATCTAAGCTAAACATCAACATACGGCCTTCAGAGGTAATCGCTAACAGCGATTGCTCGGTCGTTTTATTGATTAACTTTGGCTGCAGCGCTAACGCATTGGTTGGCAAACTAAGTAGTGCCTTACCTGCTTTATTACGGCTAACCAAATCAGGATAAGCACAAATAAAGCCATAACCAGCATCTGTTGCCAATAAGAAAAACTGCTCATCTTCGCCCATCAGCACATGTTGCATCGTTGCGCCTGGAGCCATATTAAAGCGCGTGGTGATCGGCTCGCCTTGGCTACGCGCCGAAGGCAACGTATGACTGTCGGTGGCAAAAGCACGTCCGGTCGAATCGATAAACACCGCAGCTTGGTTACTCTTGCCCATCACGCTACAAAGATAACTGTCACCAGACTTGTACGATAAGCCTTCTACATCGACATCATGGCCTTTAGCACAACGTACCCAGCCTTTATCAGACAATACAACAGTAACAGACTCAGTTGGTGTTAACTCTTGCTCAGTCAGCGCTTTGGCATCTAAACGCTCAATAATAGGCGAGCGACGATTATCACCATAAGTTTCACCATCTTGGATCAATTCTTTTTTCACTAAGGTTTTTAAGCGACGTTCAGAGCTTAACAATAGCTCTAATTTGTCACGTTCTGCAGCAAGATCATCTTGCTCACCTTTAATTTTAAATTCTTCAAGCTTGGCTAAATGACGTAATTTTAACTCTAAAATTGATTCAGCTTGTTTATCCGACAAGTTAAAGCGAGCCATCAACTCAGCTTTAGGTTCGTCGTTATAACGAATAATTTCGATCACTTCATCAATGTTTAAAAACGCAACCATCAACGCTTCTAAAATATGTAACCGTGCTAATACTTTATCAAGTCGATATTGTAAGCGGCGAGTTACCGTGGTAAGACGGAACTCCAGCCACTCCGTTAACAGTTGTTTAAGCCCTTTTACTTTAGGACGACCATCGAGTCCCAACACATTGAGGTTAACTCGGAAGCTTTTCTCAAGGTCTGTAGTCGCAAATAAATGGGTCATTAACTGATCACAATCAATACGATTTGAACGAGGTACAATCACTAATCGCACTGGGTTTTCATGATCAGATTCATCACGTAAATCAGACACCATAGGCAACTTTTTTGCCTGCATTTGATGGGCGATTTGTTCTAAAATTTTACCGCTACTGGCTTGATGCGGCAATGACGTAATGACAATCTCGCCCTGCTCTTCACTGTAAACGGCACGCGCCCTGATTGAACCTTTGCCAGTTTCATAAATCCGCTCAATATCTGCTCTAGGCGTAATTATTTCAGCTTCTGTAGGGTAATCAGGGCCAGGAACAAACTCCATTAAGCGGGCTAAATCCGCTTTAGGATTATCGATTATCTCTATACACGCTGCCACTAATTCACGCACATTATGCGGCGGAATATCTGTTGCCATGCCCACTGCAATACCGGTAATACCATTCAATAATATATGCGGTAATCGTGCTGGTAAGGTTACAGGCTCTTTCATGGTGCCATCAAAGTTAGGGCTCCAATCTACGGTACCTTGTCCTAATTCCGACAGTAACACTTCAGAAAACTTTGATAATCTAGCTTCGGTATAACGCATTGCAGCAAATGACTTAGGGTCATCTGGCGCACCCCAGTTACCTTGGCCGTCAACCAGCGGATATCGATAGGAAAATGGCTGCGCCATTAACACCATAGCTTCATAGCATGCACTATCACCATGCGGGTGATATTTACCTAACACGTCGCCGACAGTACGGGCTGATTTTTTGTGTTTAGATTGCGCTGATAAGCCTAATTCGCTCATTGCATAGATAATGCGTCGTTGGACAGGCTTTAGACCATCACCAATGTGCGGTAGGGCGCGATCCATAATCACGTACATGGAATAATTTAAATAAGCCCCTTCAGTAAAGCGCCTTAGCGGCATTTGCTCTACACCATCAAGGCTTAATTCAATCGCATCACTCATTATTCGTTTCCTGTGATTGTTCGGGTGCGTTATAAAACAAGCGGTAAATATTACCTTTTAGATCATCTGAAATGTACATTGAGCCATCAGGCGCATTAATCACATCAAATGGACGCGCAACCGGAAATTCTCCATCGAGGAAACTCACCACGGTTTCACGTTTAACAATTTTGTTATCTTCCATACCAAGCATTACAATTTGATAGCCAACTTTACTTGAACGGTTCCACGAACCATTTTCAGCCACAAAAATCTGTTTGCGATAACGCTCAGGAAATTGCTCGCCTCGGTAAAAGCTTAACCCTGTAGCCGCAACATGTGCTGGCAATTCAAATTCTGGCAGAGTGATGTTTAAATTTTTCGGTTTATCATAAGCGGGTTCAACGACATCTTTACCGTGTAAATAAGGAAACCCAAAATGGCTACCTTTCACGTCTAAACGGTTTATCTCATCCGCGGGAACATTATCACCCATCCAATCACGGCCTAAATCGGCAAACCACAACTTTTTGGTATCAGGTGACCAATCAAAACCGATAACACTGCGAAGCCCAGAAGCAACTTGCTCACTGGCGCCGGTATCCACGTTAATCGCTAATATACTGCCAAATGGCGAAGCTGCCTCGCACACATTACAAGGCGAACCTATGGCAATGTATAAACGTCCATCGGGTCCAAAATGCATCGAACGCGAATACTTTTTATCTAAGCTTGGTAGATTAGAATAAACTTCACGCGCACGACTAGGACGACGCAACCGAGATTCAATTTCTTCAAAACGGATAATTCGATCTTCTTCGGTAACGTATAATGAACCATCATGAAAGGCTAACGCTTCAGGGTATTCAAGGCCTCTGGCAATAAGATATCGTTTATCAACTTGGCCATTTTGATCACTATCAACGAGCGCATAAACAGTGCCGCTTTTTTGAGAGCCCACAAAAAGTGTCCCTTCATCCCCTACTGTTAATTGTTTAATATCGCCTAAATCGGAAGCATATAACGTTAATCCAAAACCTTTAGTAACGGTAATCATCACCGATTGGGCAGCAGAGGCTAACATTGGAGTCAGGGCTAAAAACATAACCCCCAGAAAGGCTAATTTACCGCCAAAACTTACGTAAGATCGTAATCTAATATACTGCATGCTAATTATCTTTTGCCTTATTTTATACATTATTATTGGCACTAAGAGACACGACTAAAGTAACGCTAGGTCACCTTTGGTTTCTAACCAACTTTTACGATCAGGTGCACGCTTTTTGGCAAGTAACATATCCATTAATGCCACGGTCTCATCAGCATCATCAATGGTTAATTGCACTAAGCGTCTAGTATTCGGATCCATAGTGGTTTCACGTAGTTGCAACGGGTTCATTTCACCCAGACCTTTAAAGCGGGTCACTTGCACTTTACCTTTTTTATTTTCTGCCGCAATACGATCTAAAATACCGACCTTTTCAGCTTCATCCAGGGCGTAAAATACTTCTTTGCCAATATCGATACGAAATAGCGGCGGCATAGCAATATAGATATGCCCGTGATTCACCAAGACTCGATAATGCTTTAAAAATAATGCACACAATAGAGTCGCAATATGCAGCCCATCAGAATCGGCATCGGCTAAAATACAAATTTTACCATAACGTAATTCTGAAATATCATCACTGTCAGGATCGCAACCAATCGCAATCGAAATATTATGTACCTCTTGCGAGGCTAATACTTGTCCGGAATCAACTTCCCAAGTATTTAAAATCTTACCTCTTAGCGGCATAATCGCTTGAAACTCACGGTCTCGAGCTTGTTTAGCACTACCACCAGCAGAATCACCCTCAACTAAAAACAGCTCACCTCGCATGGGGTCTTGGCCGCTACAATCAGTTAACTTGCCCGGTAATGCAGGTCCAGAAGTCACTTTTTTACGTGCAACTTTTTTAGCGGCCTTTAAGCGGCGCAATGCATTACCAATACACAACTCTGCCAACTGCTCTGCTAACTCAGTATTAGAATTTAACCACAACGAAAAGGCATCACGAGCAATACCAGAAACAAATGCAGAGCTTTGACGGCTCGATAATTTTTCTTTGGTTTGCCCAGCAAATTGTGGGTCTTGCATTTTTATCGATAAAATAAACGCCGCACGGTCCCAAATGTCTTCGGGCGATAACTTAATACCCCGAGGAACAAGATTGCGAAATTCACAAAACTCACGCATAGACTCAAGCAAACCTTGTCTAAACCCGTTCACATGAGTACCACCTAACGGTGTCGGAATTAAGTTAACGTAGCTTTCACTTAAACTTTCGCCGCCTTCAGGCAACCATGTAATAGCCCACTCAGCAGCTTCTAATTTGCCTTTAAAGCTACCCACAAAAGGTTCTTCAGGTAATAAAACCGAGTCTTTTATCGCTTCTTTAAGGTAATCGGTTAAGCCACTTTCGTAATACCATTCATGCACATCACCATTTTGTTTATTGGTGAATTTAATCCGCAAGCCTGGGCACAATACCGCTTTAGCTCGCAGGATATAAATTAGCTTACTGACCGAGAAATTAGGTGAATCAAAATAACTTGTATCAGGCCAAAAATGTACTCGGGTCCCAGTATTACGACGTCCACAAGTACCGGTTACCACCAGTTCCTCAACCTTAAAACCATTCTCAAAGGCCATTTCGTATATTTGCGCATCACGACGGACGCTGATTTCAACGCGAGTGGATAAGGCGTTAACAACTGAAATACCTACCCCGTGTAAACCGCCCGAAAACTGATAATTTTTGTTAGAAAACTTACCACCAGCGTGCAATTTAGTCAGGATCAGTTCAACCCCAGGAATGCCTTCTTCAGCGTGAATATCCACCGGCATACCACGGCCATCATCGGTCACTTCAAGGGAGTTATCAGTATGGAGTACAACTTCAATTTTAGTCGCGTGTCCCGCCAGAGCTTCATCAACACTGTTATCAATGACTTCTTGCCCAAGATGATTTGGTCTAGAGGTGTCGGTATACATACCTGGACGGCGTTTTACCGGGTCAAGTCCATTAAGGACCTCAATAGCGTCAGAAGTATATTGGTTGCTCATAATCCACACATTTGGAGTTAAATAGAGCCAAAGTTAGCTCAAATTGATCGTTGTTTGTAACGGTAGAAGGTTACAACTGAATAAATTTACATATTTTGTTTAATTGTTGTTCATAGCCGACAAAACTGTGGTCACCATTAGGTTCTAAATGTAATTCACAGCTATGGTACTTATGTAATGCTTGTCGGTAATCTAACACTTCGTCACCAGTTTGCAACAGCACCAGAAAACGATCTGGATGACGGATCACGTGAGTATTATACAGCGCAACGTCATCTTGATGCTGCGGTAACAGTTGATAATGCTCGTTGGTATAAGGATTATATTGAGGCCCGATAAACTCTTCAAACAATTCGAACGGTTTTACCGCCGGATTAATCAAAACAGCTCTGCCACCATACGTTTCGGTTAAATAACTAGCAAAATAGCCACCTAACGACGAGCCAATAAAGCGCAATGTCTGCCCCTGCCGTTTCGCTTGCTCAACGATGTTGCACAATAAAGCCATAGCAGCAGAAGGTGATGAAGGTAATTGTGGTTGGTGAAAATCGACTTGTGGATAATGCTGCTGAATATAGTGTGCGGTTTGAACGGCTTTATCCGACTGAGGAGAACTATTAAAACCATGAATATAAAGCAGCATATTCCCTCGCGAGACGGTTAATCAATACTAAACGTCCCTTAGTAACATAAGATGACGCGCTAAACTAGTATCCGCTGGCCTCATTATCTGGTGCAAATCGATTTCCAGGCACGCGATACACATTAGTACGAATGCTACCATCGCCTGCCAACTCCAGCAAACGATAACCCGGTTGACGATGATCTAAGGCAAAATAGGATGATAATGGTTTAAACTGAATACACGTCGATGGTGTCGCCATTAATGGAATAGGACCATGTGGTCCACGATGAATATTATCGACTTGTTGGTGTACATGTCCCCAAAGGACACCTTTCACTTGCGGGTAGCGACTTGTTCGTTGCAAAAAGTCTTCGCCATTCATCATACAATGCTGATCTAACCAAGCGCATTGCATTAAAATAGGATTATGGTGCATCACTAATAGCACATGTTTATCTGGCGTAGCCTTAATGGCAGCCTCAATCAACCCAAACTGCTGTTCGCCCATGTAGCCACCAGGCTTACCACGAACAGTAG
>NZ_JACJFI010000720.1 GCF_014164505.1 Shewanella sp. SG41-4
TGAGCTTTTCAAGATGTTTATCGGAATTATCGCTAATACGCTTTTAGGCAACAAAAAAAGGATTTCAGATGACTCTAGATAATTTATCAGAAAGTCCGCCAAAACTCAACATCCATACTACTTTAATTATTAATAATTTTAGTAACTTATCAGCTTAAATAACCCGAATCAATCATCTTTTAGTCTAGGCAAAAGCGAGAATTTAGATAATTGAGAATAATACAAACTCGTTATGTAGATCTGAAACGTTAACAAAAATTAGCTAATTCAAATAGATAGGATTATCCTTTAGGTAAAATCGAGAATTTTCGCAATTACATAACTAGAAACAACACTGTTTTTGACACAAATTAATTATAACTGTACAAAAAACAGATATGTATTGCTCGGCCGAAGTTTTGAATATTAAGCCTCTGACTCATTTGGGGATAAAAGCTTGTAAATTAGTTGTAAATTCAGTGACTCAAGTATGCCAGTTTACCAATCATCGAACGTTTAGATTCCGAATAATCTCTATGTAGTGGATTAACTTCACAGATTCACTCAATTTCGTTTTAATGTGGCGTAGGGGGAGGGATTTGAACCCTACCACCTACATCTAAGACGCCTGTATACGCGGGTTGTACGAGTATTGAATGAGTTGATTGTTACACCAAACCGTTGCTCCATTCCATGTTAGCCGAAGTTTTAATCCAGTATTTTACCCATTCCTGAATTAATCATTGAAGTAACATCCATTACTTGCCCATTTGAAAAGAGAAAATAATATCTTTGTGAACCGGTATAACCACCATAGCTATTTTTAGCATTAATTAAAGTAGGAACGATATAGCCAAAATGTTTCTCCCCTCCTGCAGCCCACCCGTCCTGCGTCATTCCTTTTCG
>NZ_JACJFI010000721.1 GCF_014164505.1 Shewanella sp. SG41-4
ATCAAAAAATTTTTGATAAATGTGAGCATGGCAAATAAAAGCTTGCCAAAACTGCGTTATATTTGCAATTTGACGTTGTTCATATATGGGGTGAGATAATGATTAAGCAAATAAAAAAACAGCAAGGTAATGTGAGTGACAGTTGCACTGAATGTGGCAGTTATGTTGATATTGGTGCTGTTGTGGAAGCAGAGGATACGTTATTGCAGCTTAGTTTTGCAGGGGACAATGCTTTGTTGCAAGCTCAATCTATTCAGCAAATCGCACAAGAGCGTTTTCCAGATACTAAAGCTGACATCATTGATGAAAATAACATTATTTCTTTGAAGCTTGATTTTTCGTTCAGTGTAGAAAAAATGATTTTTCAACTTGAAAATCAACTGTAGATTTATATCGTTTGAAATAGGAATGAACAGAGTTATACAATTGTTGTTAAACACTTTTTATGGGTGTGAATATATCGTGCTTACAATCCAATTAAAGCGTAACAATATATTAGTAAAGGATTGCTGTTTTTGAGTATCGCGTGTAATGTGCTTTACTTATCAAAAGGCATAGTAGCACATGTTAATATAACGTTATTAATGCCTATAACGCGAATTTCGCTCCCTATTTATAGTTGTAACATTGTGCTCAAATTCTGAATATCAGAACTAATAATAACAAATACACAGAGTTAATAATGTATAGACTTAGGGTAATGAAGCCATTTTTCGGGATGTAGATGAATCGGAAAGAGCAGCAGCACTTATTGGAATTAATTGTAAATTCCAGTGCTAAACAACAAGGTGATTTCACAAAAACTGCAGAGTTAGTGTGCCAACTGTTGCGTGAATATTTCGCTGCATCATTTGTATCAGTTTGGACTTTAGGAAGTTCAATC
>NZ_JACJFI010000722.1 GCF_014164505.1 Shewanella sp. SG41-4
CGCCTACCAACATGTTTCCATCTTCGGTGAAACTTAAAACTATTTTGGTAGCAGGACGATTATCATCGAATAGATAACTGTACTTTGCGGTTATTCTTTCTGCATCAGCCTGAGTTCTTGCCGTCGACATTTCATCTCGCCACGCCTGACCTTCCATTATGCCAACATAATGACTAGCGATAGCAGCGGTTGTGCGTAGTGCATCTTCAACTTTGGGCTTTTCTTCAAAAGCCTGTTTTAGCTGGTCAGCGTAAGGATAATCAGCGGGTAATACCAATTGCCCTTCTGAATCGAACTCTATATTGGCCGGCGGTGCAGGAATGTTATATTCATCCATTAGTTCTTTAAACTTTTTTTCTGAATACTTTGCAAGTGTATCAACATTATGCTGTGTGGGCAGTAGCAAAGGGATATCCATTATGCTCAATGTATCGGGAATTGGTTTTCTTGAAAAATAGTCATCCAAATTTATATCCTGAACGCCTTTGTTTGTATCCATTTTTTGAGCAGCATCGTTGGTTGTATTGACAGGGATTCTTGATGCCTCCGCTTTCTTGTGAGCATAAAGTAAATCCGCGAAATTTTTACCGGAATCCGACTTTTGAACTTCTGTGGTCTTAGAAGATTGTTGATAAATTGAGTTTACAGTACTATTAATTAGCATTTTTTCTCCTTATAATTTCATTGTAAAATGAGTTAACCAAGCAATTTATGTACCACTATTGTAACCGTCTAGCGAACCACACCTACTGTTTAAAATTCCAGGGTAACAAGCTATCGATATTGGGTTCTGGTTTACACAGTTCATCAAGGCAAACCATGATGTAATCAAATGGGATTAGACCATT
>NZ_JACJFI010000723.1 GCF_014164505.1 Shewanella sp. SG41-4
GTAAGCGGTCAATGAACTGGTGAAGCTTATTCTGCTTCACCTAAATCAACATTCCACGGCAGCAAATCAGTCATATCATCTAATGGTGCACGCTTGGGTAATTCCGTAAAGAGATGACGGAAATAGTAGTAGGGATTCAAATCATTGGCACGGCAGGTCATCACCAGGCTATATAAGTTCGCACTGGCTTTAGCGCCACCCACCGACGTCGAGAACATCCAATTTTTTCGTCCTGTGGTAAATGGCCTTATATCTCGCTCTGTAACATTATTATCAATACTGATATCCCCATCTTCAAGATAGGTCAGTAATTTGGGCCACTGATTTATGGTGTAAGTGATGGCTTTGCCCAATGCCCCTTTAGGTAAAACATGTTGGCTGTTCAGCCAAGCATAAAATTCATTGAGGATAGGTTCGGCCTGTTGCTTTCTCAACTGTTGACGCGCTTGGGAAGTTAAGTGTTTTGCCTGTTTTTCTATCCCGTAAAGTTTGGCTATGTAACTGAGCGCTTTTTCGGGTTTACCTGCTTTTTTTGAAGGCGATGCTTTTTGAGCATCGGTAAATTTCCTTCTCGCATGTGCCATACAAGCGGCTTGAGTGACCTGTTCAAGCGTATTGTAAGCACTGTAGCCATCAGTCAGGAGGTAGCCTGAGTATCCCGTTAGGAAATCCTTTACACAGGCAGCGGCACGACTCGGTTGATAGTCGTAAATAACCGCTGGGTTTTCTGCAAATTCACCACTGCGGTAAACCCACATGTACGACTTAGTTTCGGCTTTTCTGTCTTCTTCTCGAAGGACTTGTACCGTTGTTTCATCGGCACAAATGAGTTTTTCGCTCAGGAG
>NZ_JACJFI010000724.1 GCF_014164505.1 Shewanella sp. SG41-4
GATTCTGTCACTGACAATTTTGTATGAAATCGGTGATATCTGCCGATTTGAGTCAGTGCAAAAGTTCGCTTCTTACTCTAGATTGGTCAAATGCAAAGCTGAATCGGCGGGTAAAACCTACGGTACTAATGGTAATAAAATCGGTAACGCTCATTTGAAATGGGCATTCTCAGAAGCAGCTGTGCTGTACCTGCGAGGCAATGACAAAGCCCGTAACTACCTTAATCGATTACAGAAAAGAATGAGTAAGGCTAAAGCGTTGTCTGCACTCGCTCATAAGCTTGGCCGCTGCGTCTATTTCATGTTGAAGAACAAAACGGTGTTTGATGAACAACGATTCTTAAAAGGATAAGTCGCGCAATAAGGTGAGCTGAACGTCTAACTAGATACTCTTAAAAAGAGAAGTGAGCATGACCGTGAATGATGTGGCTAATGAAGCAATGACTTCTCACCATCATCACTATGCCAAATGCTATTTAAGCTACATTGCCTTGATTAGACACCTTATTGGCGCGCATTAATAAATACAATCAACAAAGTCGTTTACACCCTAAATGAGCCTGAAACTAACTGTGCAAAAAGCACCTCTGACTTGAATAGTGCCATCTTAGGGTTAACCGATAAATGTCTAGTGCCCCTGAAATTTCAAAGGAGTGAAAAGAGTCAGGCAGCGATAAGATCGCACTAAGAGAGCCTCTATATGTGTTTGCTGTAAACGATGATTTGACAGCTAAATGACAGACGAAGTAGATGAATTTGTTGATTGATTTTAATTTGACTGCAAAAGCAGTCAAATAAGTTAGGCTCGCCTATTGACTGGCGG
>NZ_JACJFI010000725.1 GCF_014164505.1 Shewanella sp. SG41-4
TCTATCCAGCTGCTCATGGTCTGGCGACTGAGCTCAATACCGTATTGCTTGAACATGGCTTCCTGGCGATAAAGCGGTAACCCATATTGGTATTTACTGGTGATAAGCTGACTGAGCAAACTGCTTGTTGCAATGCCTTTGTTGATGGGCATGGCAGGCATTGAGGCTTGCTTTATCTGTGTTTGAGTTGAGGATTTATCACAGTGACGGCAGGCGTACTTAGGCCGAATGTGCTCAATCACTTTGATTTGAGCGGGAATAAACTCAAGCTTTTCTGACTTATCTTCACCCATTTTATGTAGCTCACCGCCACAACAATCACAGGTTTTATCTGCTATATCGTGAATAACCTGCTCTCGGGGTAAGTCTTTTGGCAGTGGCTTTCGCACCGGCTTTTTACGGGTGTAGCTAATGGATTGTTGCTCTGCCTCAACTTCCTCAACAATCTCTTCCACTTCATTAAACAGCTCGCTTTGCCCTACAAAGCCTTCAGCACTTTTGCCGAATTGTTTTTGTTGGGCCAAGCGCCAGCGCTCTTCCAAGGCTGCGATTTGTGCATCCTTCTGCGCTAACAGTTTTTCAAGTTCAGCAATACGCTGTTGAAGGGCGAGTACATTTTTCATGAAGCCTATTTTAAGGCATAACGAAAGGCTTTCCAGTGCTAACTGAGCTGACTTTGATGATCATCAATCGATCGCCAACTCTTTTGAATAATTAAAGCACTTGCTTACCTGCGACATCAATTTTGCTGTGGCCAATCACATCATAACCCGCTAATAACCAGTGTAATTGTTGCTCGG
>NZ_JACJFI010000726.1 GCF_014164505.1 Shewanella sp. SG41-4
CCGGCGATATCAATCACTTGCGCCGTAACATCAACATCAGTTGCGCCTGCAGTGACAGGGACTTCAACGTCAAAGCCGTTGTCGAGCATGTCTTGAGTGACAGGGCCATTAAATAGGGTGTTGCCATTGCCGTCAGTGACAATCAAGGTGTCGCCAACTTGAGTGCCAGTCGCTAGCGTCACGGTGGCGGTCACAGTGCCATCAGTACCGATCTCATCGCTGTTGAACACGCCATCGCTGCCCATGCCGCTGAACTCTACAGTCGGTGCAGGTGCGGCAACATTGTCCACAGGTTGGTTGTCAGTGGCGGTTGCAGATGGGTTACCGGCGATATCAATCACTTGCGCGGTGACATCAACATCAGTTGCGCCTGCAGTGACAGGCACTTCAACATCAAAGCCGTTGTCGAGCATGTCTTGAGTCACAGGGCCGTTAAATAGGGTGTTGCCATTGCCGTCAGTGACAATCAAGGTGTCGCCAACTTGGGTGCCAGTCGCTAGCGTCACGGTGGCGGTCACAGTGCCGTCAGTACCGATCTCATCGCTGTTGAACACGCCATCGCTGCCCATGCCGCTGAACTCTACAGTCGGTGCTGGTGCCATGGTGGCATCAACAGGTTGTGTATCTGTTGCAGTCGCAGATGGGTTACCCGCAATATCAATTACTTGCGCGGTCACATCAACATCAGTTGCGCCTGCAGTGACAGGCACTTCAACGTCAAAGCCGTTGTCGAGCATGTCTTGAGTGACAGGGCCGTTAAATAGGGTGTTGCCATTGCCGTCAGTGAC
>NZ_JACJFI010000727.1 GCF_014164505.1 Shewanella sp. SG41-4
CACTTCACCAATTTTCTTGGTCAGATATCTAGCTTGTTGAATGATGTTATCCATTCTTAACTTACCATCATTATTGACGGCATCAGATTGTAAGAACTGTTCTAGTCGTGCATACCATTCTTCTGGCAGTGTGCCTTCACTGTTCAGATCATCAAAACTGCGCCAGCGAGCAATGAGATCATCAAAGTGGGCATTCAGTTTCACTTTTAATTTTACCGACTCCAAATCGTTGACTTTCGCTTTGGCCAGCTCACAGTTCAGGTCGCTTATAGTTAGTTCGATTTTTTCTTTGGTTTTACTCAATCGTTCCAATCGGTTACGCACGTGGTCATTGTGGGTTAGCGTATCCCGCTTTAACACTTCGTTGTTTTGCCCTAACAAGTCAAATTGCACTCTCAAGGCTTCAAACGTCTTAGTGATTGCATCTTCATTATTGTTATGTGTTAATAATTGATAACTGTCGACAATTAGCCCATGAGTAATTAAGGAACATAACGCTGCCGATACCGCGACTTTAGCATTCGATGAGGCTTCTAGCTGGTGTGCTAATCTGTTAAATTGGTTTGCATCACCAATGTCATTCTCGGCCACATTCTCCACTGCGGACACTTCACGTAATTTTATCTTCACTAATCTGTATCGTTCTAAAGTTGGACCAAATCCAAATTGGTTTCCGCTTAAGAGGTTTGCCAGTTCTAGAAGCGTTGTTTGTTTATCGTCTCGAATCTTTTTGAGAGCATCAAAGTGATCTGAGGCAGCTTGACAAGTGCCTTTGCGCTGAT
>NZ_JACJFI010000728.1 GCF_014164505.1 Shewanella sp. SG41-4
GTGACATCAACATCGGTGGCGCCTGCAGTGACAGGCACTTCAACATCAAAGCCGTTGTCGAGCATGTCTTGAGTGACAGGGCCGTTAAATAGGGTGTTGCCATTGCCGTCAGTGACAATCAAGGTGTCGCCAACTTGGGTGCCAGTCGCTAGCGTCACGGTGGCGGTCACAGTGCCATCAGTACCGATCTCATCGCTGTTGAACACGCCATCGCTGCCCATGCCGCTGAATTCAACGATTGGTGCAGGTGCGGCAACATTGTCCACAGGCTGGTTGTCAGTAGCTGTCGCAGATGGGTTACCCGCAATATCAATCACTTGCGCGGTGACATCAACATCAGTTGCGCCTGCAGTGACAGGGACTTCAACATCAAAGCCGTTGTCGAGCATGTCTTGAGTGACAGGGCCGTTAAATAGGGTGTTGCCATTGCCGTCAGTGACAATCAAGGTATCGCCAACTTGAGTGCCAGTCGCTAGCGTCACGGTGGCGGTCACAGTGCCATCAGTACCGATCTCATCGCTGTTGAAGATACCATCGCTGCCCATGCCGCTGAATTCAACGATTGGTGCAGGTGCCATGGTGGCATCAACAGGTTGTGTATCTGTTGCGGTTGCAGATGGGTTGCCGGCGATATCAATCACTTGCGCGGTGACATCAACATCGGTGGCGCCTGCAGTGACAGGCACTTCAACATCAAAGCCGTTGTCGAGCATGTCTTGAGTGACAGGGCCGTTAAATAGGGTGTTGCCATTGCCGTCAGTGACAATCAAGGT